>JBGSSS010000195.1:0-4832 GCA_041736895.1 Pirellulales bacterium | reverse complement strand
GCGAGCGCTCTTCGCTCATTACACTTGTCAAGTCTCGATGCCCCCCGACCTCAATCCGCCGCAGTTGGCCGCCGTGCAAACGCTGCGCGGACCGCTGCTCGTCCTGGCCGGCGCCGGCACGGGCAAGACGCGTGTCGTCACGTATCGGATCGCCGAACTGATCCGCACCAAGACGCCGCCGGACAAGATTCTCGCCGTCACGTTTACCAACAAAGCGGCTCGGGAGATGCAAGAACGGGCGAGCAAACTCCTCGGCCGCCGTCCGCCGAGCAAGCCTGAGATCAGTACATTTCACTCGCTCTGCGTGCGGGTGCTGCGCCGGCAAATTCAGCACCTTGGCTACACGCCGCAATACGCGATCTATGACCGGGGAGATCAAGAGAGCCTAGCGCGGCAGGTCTTGAACGAAATTAAATGCCCGACCGAGGCTCTTCGTCCCGCGGACTTGCTGTTTCACATCGGCCGTTGGAAGACACAATCGATTCGCGCCGACGAAGCCGAGAGCCATGTCCGCGACGACAAGGAACACCTTGCGGCGGTCGGCTATCGCCGTTATCAGCGGTTGCTCAAGAATGCCAATGCGCTGGACTTCGACGATCTGCTGCTGCTCACCGAAGAGCTGTTCACGAAGCACCCCGAGGTACGTCGCATCGAAGCCGCGCGCTTTGAACATTTGCTGGTCGATGAATACCAAGACACCAACGCCAGCCAATACCGCATCGTCAAAGCGCTTGCGATGGGCCACCGCAATCTGTGTGTTGTCGGCGACGATGATCAAGCGATCTACGGCTGGCGCGGGGCCGAGGTGGAGCATATCCTGCGTTTCAAAGACGACTGGCCCGACGCCCGCGTGGTGCGACTCGAGGACAACTATCGTTGCACGCGCGAGATTCTGGACCTGGCCAATCGTGTGATCAAGTTTAATAAATTGCGGCACGACAAAACGCTGCGTGCCGCACGCCCCGGCGGCGACAAGCCCGAGATTTGGCAATGCCAAGACGAAGAAGACGAAGCCGAAAAAGTCGTCACCGACATTGCGCGGCGGTTGCAAATGCCCGGGGCGTCAGCGAAAGATTTTGCGATCCTCTTTCGCACCAATGACCAACCGCGCGTCTTTGAGCAGGAACTGCTCAAGCAGAAGATTCCGTATGTCTTGATCGGCGGGCAATCGTTCTTTGACCGCCGCGAGGTGCGTGATCTTTCGGCCTACTTGCGTTTACTCGTAAAGCCAACGGACGATGTCGCATTGCTTCGTGTGATCAACTGCCCGCCACGCGGGATCGGCGACAACACGGTGCAGCAACTGGTCAAGCAAGCCAACGATCGTAAGCAGCCGGTCTGGAACGTCGCGCGCGAATCGATCGGCACCGTCGGCGGAACCAAGAGTATGGACGCGCTGTGCAAGTTTTGTGAATTCATCGAGCGCTTCACCAAGCGCTCGCAGAGCGAACCGCTGCCGCATGTCTTCAACAGTCTCCTGAACGAAATCGAATACAAGAGCGACCTCAGCCGCATTTACAAAACCGAGGAAGAACTCACCACGCGCTGGAGTTCCGTCGAAGAATTCGTCAACGCCATGTCGGGTTACGAGCAACGCTCCGAAAAGCCGAATTTGCGGGATTTTCTCGACGAAATCACGCTTTTCGACCGCGGCGATGCGGGCGATGACAAGGCGACGCAACTCGCCCGCAACGCCGTCGTCCTAATGACACTCCACGCGGCGAAAGGCCTGGAATTTCCACAGGTCTATCTCGTTGGCATGGAAGAAAACATCCTGCCGCATCATCGCTCGCTCAGTGACAACGAAGCGAATTTGGACGAAGAGCGCCGGCTCTGTTACGTCGGCATCACGCGCGCGCAGGATCGGCTGACGTTGAGCATGTGCCTAGGCCGAATGAAGTGGGGCAAGCTGCGGCCGACGGTCCCGAGCCGGTTCTTGTACGAACTCTCTGGCAAGGCCGATAACCCGGCGCAGGTCGGCGCGCTCTTGGCAAATGCGAAGAAGAAGGCCGAGCAATTGGAGCGCACACTCAACGGCGGCGGCAAACGGCCGAAGACCGAGCCGAGGGTGAAGTAGCGCTGGCCGTGCCTGAAACCAATCAATACCAGCGGCGTAAGTATTGAACTTACGACATTTCGATTCGCACGAATCGAATTGCGAGCAATATCTTTCGGTCCGGCGAACACGCAACTGCGCAACTTCAAAACAGCATGTCGCTGGGCTTAGTGGCCGCAACTGGTGCAACCGCCGGAAGTACAGCCGCTATCGCAGGAACCGCAACTGTTGCAGTCGTGGCCCTCGTGGCACATGCTTTTGAAGAAGCCCTTGAGTCCGCAGAAGCGGCCTTTGTTCAGATGACGGCAGTCTTGGCAGCAGTTGGCACAACCGGTGTGGTTGCCGTAGCAATCGCAGGGATCGGCGCACGGCGGGTGGCTTTTCCAATCGCCGTGATAGAGTTCGCCGCAGCCGCAACCTTGGTAGACTTCGCCGCCGAATTGCGGGGCACAGGCCATTTTGTTGCGGATATGACTCCCCAACCCGCAACCATGACCGCAGCCCGTGTTGCAATCGCCGCAACCGTTATTACAACCCCCGCAGCCGGAGTCGCAACAGCCGGTATCGCAGCAACTGCCGCCAATCAGACAATCAACCAGCCCCGGTTTGCAATGACCGCAATGACTACACCCATTAGCGAAAATGAGAAGACCGCAGACGACGGCCAAACGAGCAAGCTTGTGTGCGAACATGGAGAACTTCCCCCCGGAAATCTCAAGCGGCGGAACCGATGGAAAAGACTTCGCCTTGCGGGAAGCAATCGGGTCGCAGCCAAAGGGCAAATTGATCAGGCAAACGTGCCGCTGTAGCGAACGCTGCAGCAGCCCCTTGATGACCTATCGTCAGGCGCGGCTCGGAGAATCGAGAAAATCGTTACGTTCGGCAAAATCTTCCAAAAGGAGGGAGTGAGTTGCTAGCATGGGGTGATGCAAGTCGCGAAGAACGCTCCTCTGCGAGTCGCCGCTAAACGGGTCTTTTCCCCAATCCCCAATCCCCAATCCCGAACCCCATGTCTGCTCCCCTTCCCTGGACCGAACTGAATCACATCTCGTTGATGACGAAGCGCGTCGAGGAGAGCATCGCCTTTTACAAGACGGTGCTGGGATTTCGCCAAGTCGAGCGGCCGAACTTTGACTTTCGCGGCGCGTGGCTGGTGAAGAACGGCATCTGTGTCCACTTGCTCGAAAATCCGCTGGCCGGCGATCCGACCGAGATCATTCCGACCCGCGAGATTCATCACGCGCTGCATACGGACGACCTGCGCGAGGTGGAAAGACTACTCACCGAGCACGACGTCAGTTTCCGTCGGAATTGGATGGCGAACACGGACCTGGAGCAGTTGTTCTTTCAGGATCCGGACGGGAATGTCTGGGAGATTGCGGCGTATCGGCCGACGCCGCCGTTTTTGGATTGAGATTGCCGGACATGAATCGGCAGATCCCAGGGGGTGAATGCCTGGGCTTTGGGGGCGTGTGTTTTCGGCGGTATTTCTCCTGACTTCTTACTTCTTCCTCCTTCCTGCTGCTCAAAATTTGACCGTTTTCTGTTTCAGGGGTAGATTTATCGTGTGTCGCCGCAGGTGAGTTGGAGTGCTGCCGATGAGTTTGGCTTTGACCTATTACAAGCGCTACCGCATGGAGATCGACCTGCGGAGCCGGGATTTTTCCCGGGTCGCGGTGCCGTCGGGTTATCGGCTAATTCCGTGGGAGTTGAGCAACGTTGCCCAGCATGCCGAGGCCAAGTACAAAAGCTTCATTCACGAGATCGATTCGCAGGTGTTTCCGTGCCTGGGAAATCTCGAGGGCTGCACAAGGCTAATGACCGAAATCGCCCGCAAAGGGGGGTTCTGTGCCGGAGCGACGTGGCTGATCTGCCGCGAGGTTCCGCGTATTCTCAACACGGGCCGCTTGGTCGTTTGTGGCACCATTCAGGGGATCATCGACAGCAATCGCCACGGCTCGATCCAGAATATCGGCATCGTGCCAGAGTATCGCGGCCGGGGATTGGGTTCGATTTTGATGGCCAAGGCGTTGCATGGTTTTCGCCAAGCCGGAGCGTTGCGGGCCTATCTCGAAGTGACCTCGCAAAACGAGGGCGCGATCCGGCTCTATCGACGATTGGGCTTCACCAAGGCCAGGACGGTTTATAAAGTCGTCGAAGAAGCCTATACTTAAGCGGCTGTAAGCCAGGGGGTATGTCTCCTGGACTTCTAATTGGTAACTCTCGTCCCCGGCGCGATTGACTTCGCCTTTTAGTGGGACGCTTTATTTTCCGTGACGGAGCGACGAGTGCGGCAACAAGCGTATCAGACTCACACCCTGGCCAATGGAATGGTGCTCGTGGCCGAGCCGATGGTGGGTCTCGAATCGGCGGCGTTCTCGTTCATGATCCCGGCCGGGACAATCTACGAACAGCCGACGCAGTTGGGGACCAGTTCGCTGATGACGGACATGATGCTCCGCGGTTGCGGACCGCGCGATAGCCGGAAGTTTTTGGCAGACCTGGAAATCCTGGGTGTCCAGCGCGGCGAGTCGGTGACGGCGGCGCATGTCAGTTTCGGCGGCGCGACGGTGGCGGAGAACCTCGGGCCGACGCTCGATATTTACGCCGATCTGCTCCGCCGGCCGCACTTGAATCCCGAGCTGCTTCCGGCCGCGCAACAGGTGATCCTGCAAGAACTCCGCGCGATCGAGGACGACCCGGGCCACAAGACGATGCTCGAACTGCGCCGCCGGCATTACCCCGATCCGTGGGGCCGGAACAGCGAAGGAAGCAT
>JBGSSS010000188.1:0-7512 GCA_041736895.1 Pirellulales bacterium | reverse complement strand
GCGAGCGGAAGTACGCCGCGGCGACCATCAACGCCGCGAGTTCGCCGTGCGCGCCGGCGGCGGGCTGCAACGACACGGCATCGAGACCGGCAACTTCGGCAAAAATTTGTTGCATCGAGTAGAGCAGCTCGAGCATCCCTTGGATCGTCTCCTCGGGCTGATACGGATGCAGGTCGCCAAGGCCTTGCATCGCCGCGACCTTTTCATTGCGCTTCGGGTTGTACTTCATCGTGCACGAGCCGAGCGGATAGAAATGCGTATCCACCGACATGTTCAACGTGCTCAGGTTCAAGTAATGCCGCACGATGTCCGGCTCGCTCAACTCCGGCAGTTCCGGCGGCGCGGCGGCCAAGCAATCGGCCGGCAACAGGTCGGCAATCGGCCGCTCCGGCACATCGCACTTCGGCGGCACGTTGGACCGGCGACCCGGCTGAGACATTTCGAAGAGGAGTCGTGTGGCAAGGGTGTTTCGCATGAGAGTAGCCTACTTGCTCTGCAAGTAGGAATGTCTTTCGTAGATGTGATGTGATTATGAAATGTTACTTGATTGCAGCAACGCATTTTTCAAGTGCGTCGATTAGTTCGCGAGCTTGTTCAACGTTGAGTTCAACGGGATCGCCAAACTTTGTGACTGCTTTCAGCATGAGGGACGATTCGTTATCGACCCAGCCGACGATTTCTTCTACGATTGAAAAGGATTCCGTGTGTGCCATATGTTTCTCTTCGTTGCTCGCGGAATATTCCAACTTGCAGAGCAAGTTGGCTACTATGCCAGAGCCGGTTGACGCTTGGCCGTTTGTTGCAAAGCTTTCGCGAGTCCGTCGATTTCGTTCTTCGTGCGCTTTTCCGTCACCGCGACGAGGAAGCAATCGCTCAGATCGGGATACCAGCGGCCGAGCGGGATGCCGGCGAAGTAGTTGGCGTTGCTCGCCGCAGCGAGGAGCGAATCGACTTCGCCCGCCGTGTCGCGGACGACAAATTCCTTGAAGAACGGACGATCGAACGCCGCGGTCAAGCGGCCGGCTTTCGTCAGTTGATCCAACGCATAATGCGACTTCTGCAGGCAGAGGTTCGCTGTCTCGCGCAGGCCCTGGGGACCTTGCGTCGCGAGGTAAACGCTCGCACGCAGGGCAAAAAGGCCTTGGTTCGTGCAGATGTTGCTCGTTGCTTTTTCGCGGCGGATGTGTTGCTCGCGCGTTTGCAGCGTGAGGACCCAGCAGCGCTTGCCGCGGCGATCAACGGTTTGCCCGACGATGCGGCCGGGCATCCGGCGGACGAACGCTTCTTGGCATGCCATGATGCCGAGGTACGGCCCGCCGTATTGTAGTGGCGTGCCGAGCGATTGCCCTTCGGCGATGACGATGTCCGCGCCGTACTCACCGGGCTTTTTGAGCAGGCCCAGGCTGATCGGATCGACGCTGACGATGTACGCCGCGCCGCGCGCCTTGGCGATGCGACCGATCTCTTCGACCTGTTCGATCGAGCCAAAGAAGTTTGGCTGCTGGATCAATACAGCGGCCGTGTCGTCGGTCAACGCCGCGGCGATGTCATCGGGATTGACCGTTCCGTCTGGTGCAGCGACGGTGACAAGTTCGATGCCGAGGTTCTTGAAGTATGTCTCGATGATCTGGCGATACTCGGGGTGCACGCTCGAGGCGGTGACGACACGCCCGTTGCGGCCGGTGCCGTGGACGGCCATCAGGCACGCTTCGACCGCCGCGCTGCCGCCGTCGTAGAGGCTGGCGTTGCTGATCGGCATGCCGGTCAGCTCGGTGATCAGCGTTTGATATTCGAAGAAGGCTTGCAGGTTGCCTTGGCTCACCTCGGGCTGATACGGCGTGTAGCTCGTGTAGAACTCGCCGCGGCCGGCGATGTAATCAACGACCGACGGAATGAAGTGATCGTACGCGCCGCCGCCCAGGAAGCACGGCCGCTGCGCCGGCGAGACGTTCTTCGCCGCCAGCGCGCCGAGATGCGCCAAGAGCTCTTGCTCGCCCAGCGCCGGCGGGATGTTCAGCTCGCGATTGAACCGAGCTTCCTTGGGGATTTGCTCGAAGAGTTCGTCGAGCGACTTGACGCCGATCGAGGCAAGCATCGTCTCGGTATCGTGCGGCGTGTTGAGGATGTAGGTCATGGAGAAGAATGCAGAATCTAGGAGTTAGGAGTTAGAATGATTCGGTTTTGATGCCCACAAAGCCGCCGATGGGATCGGCGGGCATTTTGTTCGACGTCGTTTCAGGTAGCGGATTGTTCTCGGATTGCGGCGTCCAAAGTGGCCGACTCGCTCCGCGAGTCGGAGTTCCTGCTCGCGGGGCGAGCAGGCCACTTTGAGTTGTCTTTGCGTTCAATGGAGCCGCCACTTGTCGCGGCGGTCTTTGAATGCCCGCGGATACCATCCGCGGCTTTGTTTTTAGTGGCTGCTGGCTTCCTTTTGATACGCCGTGTAGTCGAGCAACTTGTCGAGGCCGGCGTCGCTGGTCAGTTTCATCTTGACCATCCAGCCGGCTTTGTACGGATCGGTGTTCAGCGTCTCGAGATGATTCGCCAGGTCGCTGTTCACGGCCGTGACTTCGCCTTCGACAGGGCTATACAAATCACTAACCGCTTTCACGGATTCGATTTCACCAAAAACCTGGCCCGGCTTGAACGACTTGCCCACGGCCGGCAGTTGCATGTGCACGAGGTCCGTCAGCGCTTCGACGGCGAACGACGAAATGCCGATCGTGGCGATCTTGGCATCGCCCTCGGTGTCGAGCTGAACCCATTCGTGAGACTTGGCGAACAGTAGTTGGTCGGGCGACATGGCGGCTGGGGGTTGGGGATTTGGGATTCGGGAAATTCAAAATTCAAAAATGCAGCCCACAGATAGACACAGATGAACACAGATAAATGCAAATACAATGATGATGCCGGAGATCATTTTTTGTTTTGAATCATCTGTCTTTTCTCATCTGTGTTTATCTGTGTGCATCTGTGGGCAAATTTGTATTGCTTACGCGCGTTTATAAAACGGCAGCTTCACGACCGTCGCGACGACGCGGGTGCCGCGGAGGTCGATCTCGACCGTGGTGCCCGGTCCGCTTTGGCTCGGCGGGACGTAGCCCATCGCGATGCTACGGTTCAACGTCGGCGCAAACGTGCCGCTTGTCACGCGGCCGACCGGCGCGGCGTCGGGTTTCGCGCCGGCCATGAAAATCGCGTACCCTTCGCGCGGCGGACGTTTGCCCTCGATCGTGAGTCCGACGCGAATCTTTTTCAGGCCGTGCTCCTGCTGCCCGACGAGCGTGTCGCAGCCGGGGAAACGGTGGTCCTTGAGCGTGACGGCGAACTTCAGGTCGGCTTCGAGCGGAGTCGTTTCTTCGTCGAGCTCGTGACCGTAGAGCGGCATGGCGGGTTCGAGGCGGAGCGTGTCGCGGGATGCTAAGCCGCAAGCCATTGCCCCGGCGGTGAGGAGCTTTTCCCACAACGCGGTCGCGGCTGCGTTTTCGACCATCAGCTCGCAGCCGTCTTCGCCGGTGTAACCCGTGCGGCTGACGATGCCCGGGACGCCGTTGATGGTTGCTTGGCTGCAGTGGTAATACTTGAGTGCGTTGGGATCAGGCGAGACGAGACCTTTCAAGAGCTCCATCGCCTTCGGACCTTGGACGGCGATCATCGCGACCTTCGTCGTTTGATCATGCAGCGTCACCGGCCTGGCTTGTGTCGCGTTGAACGCTTCCAGCTTTGGCCTGATCCAGGTGAGTGCCTTTGCCCGATTGCTGGCGTTCACGACCAAGAGCGCGTACGGCTCGGGCATGTAGCTTTTGACTTCGGCCGGAGCGGCGGGGACGTGATAGACGAGCACGTCATCTAGACACATGCCCGCGTCGTTGGTCAGCAAGCCGTAGCGGATTTGGCCGGGGGCGAGGTCTTTGACGCGGCGGGTCACGACACTGTCGAGGAACTCGAGCGCGCCGGGTCCGCTGAAAAAGATCCGGCCCATGTGGCTGACGTCGAACAGGCCGACGGCGTTGCGCGTGGCGTTGTGTTCGGCGATGATGCTCGTGTATTGGACGGGCATCGACCAGCCGGCGAAGTCAACCAAGCGTCCGCCATGCGCCGCGTGCCAGGCATGCAAGGGAGTTTCCAGAAGCGGCGTCGGTTTTTCAAGAAGTGGCGTCGCGGACATAGATCAGAATCGTTGAGAAAAAAGCCAAAGCCAAGGAGTTCAGCTCCTTGGAGAATTCTGCGGAAAATCAAACAGCGAAACCGCGTCTCGCCGCAAGAGCGACGGACGTGAGATTCGCGAGTGAACGCGACGCGCAAGTCCAGGAGCCTGACCCCCGAACGATCACGCGAGTGACCATTCAAGTCGAGCTTCTACCAGACGGCGCCAAATTGCCAAGGGAACGCCGGTTATTCTAGCCTCGCGGGAGACCTGTGACCAGGGGCCGTTTCTGTAGGTCCCGCTGTCCTCAGCGGGACCTCGGAGCGGGTGCAAACGAATGAACTTTAGCAGCAATCGGCATCTGTTATCGCTCCAGGTCCCGGTCGGAGACCGGGACCTACAAGCGCTGCGTCCAAGATTACCCCGCCAACTTCGCCCATAGCGGCGGTCCCAGAATCAGCACGCCCACCACCGCCGACCCGATCGCCGCGATCAACACCGCGCCGCTCGCGATGTCGAGCGCGTGGCCGATGTTCTCGTCATGCTCCCGGGTGATGCTCTTCGCGAGATACTCGATCGCGGTATTGAACAACTCCGCGCAGAGCACCGCGGTGATGCAGAGCAACAGCGCGATCCATTCCCACCGCTCGACACGCAGCCACGCGGCGAGCGCGATCACGACGAGCGCGAGCAGAAAGTGGACCGCGAAACTCGACTGGCCCTGCATCCCCCACAGGCACCCGCGCCCGGCGTCGTAAAACTTGCGGAACCAGGAACGGCGAGGCATGCGGAGTTTGGGATTGGGGGTTGGGGATTCGGGAAATGCAAAATCCCAAATGCAAGGACACCGATGAAAACAATCGCCGTTTAGCGGCGACTCGCAGAGGAGCGTTCTCGGGAGCAAGTCGACAATATCATTTTAGCTTCTGCGGATCGGCCAGGAACTCGCCGAGGTCCAGCACCGGCTCGGTGAGCCTGATGTATAGCCGGCCTTGCTTATTGAGGACCGTGTTGTGCATCGGATTCGGCGCTTGGTTCATCATCCCGCCCATATACCCGCAGCGCTCGTGCCAAAAGACGAACTCCAGGACTTCACCCGTCGGCAAGTTTGGAATGCAAAAGATCCCGCGCTCATCGGTGACGCAGAAGTAGGGGTTGTCGCGGACGAGCAACTGGCCGTGCTTCCAGAAATGGATATTGTCGCTCAAAGGTTTGGGAAGATTCTCTCCCGATTTGAATTGCTTCTTCACGGTTTCACCGGGTGTGATTAGCACATTGAAGTCATTCACGGGCGAATCGCATTTCACATTGACACCGACATTCTTCTCCTCATTCCGAAGTTCAAGAAAATCTTTAGTCCAAATCGCGGAGACATGCGGCTCCAAGCGAAAATTGCGCGACCGTAGGATTTGCTTTTGCGGCAGCGAGTCTGCGTAACCCGGGTGAAGCTTGCTCGGCTTCGAACGCAGGAAAAGGACGACATTGGCCAGACCGCTGTTCTGTTTGTTGATCACGAAGGATTCGTCGTCGATCTGAGCCGGCCGGCCACCGGGCCCGGGAGGAATTTGCACTATCCGCGGCGCGGGGAATTGGCCTTTGCCGGCATAGACGACTCGCCCGAGGATCGTCCCCCATTCCGGCATAGGCGGCGCGGGCTGCGCAGGCGCGACTTGCGCGTGGGCAGACGGCGAGTAAAGCAAGGCAACGAAGAACAGGGCGGCGAAAGTTTTCATTGTGGTTACTCCTTCAATTTCTGCGGATCGACCAGAAACTCGCCGAGGTCCAGCACCGGCGCGGTGAGTTTTGTTTGCAATCGGCCTTTGTCGTTGGTGGTCAATGTTGCGACATCGCTTTTGATATTTTTCAGATATCCGTAGCGTTCGTGCCACAAGACGAATTCGAGTTCTTCGCCGGCGGGCAAGTTGGGAATGCAGAAGTTGCCGCGCTCGTTGGTGACGGCGAAATACGGGTTGTCGCGAACGAGCAGGTTGGCGTTCATCCAGGGGTGAATGTTGCAGCTTACAGGTTTTGGCAAGTTCTCGGAAACACGAAAGCGCTGTTCGTAGCTCCCTCCGTCTTGCAACAGTGCTCCCGTTCCCTGAACGGATGAAGCGAAGTTGAGGTTCATCCCAAACGGTTCGCGATTGCGAAAATCGAGAATGTCATGTGTCCATATTGCGAGCGAATGCGGCACGAAACGATAGTCCTTGACCTCGAAAAGAATCTTCTTCGGTTCGGATTTCGTGTAATCCGGGTGAATGCCGCTTGGTTTGCTGCGCAGAAACACGAACACATTCGCCAGCCCGCCGTTCTTGCCGACGACGAGCGATTCATCGGGCACCTTGGGCGGGCGGCCGGGGACAATATCTTTGTTGACGAGCAGGTTCTCCAGCACGGGCGGCTTGCCGTCGTAGACAACGCGGCCGAGGATCGTCCCCCATTGTTGCGGCGGCGCGGGCGGCTGTGCGCTGGCATCCCCGCAGCAGACCAGGGCGATGGAGAAAATCAGCAACGGCTTCATGGCAATCTTCGCTTTCACTTAAACAGAAATCGTATCTCCGTGGGTAGCCGAGCGGTCGCCTTCGGCTCCCCGCTAAACGGGTTGAGCCATGTTCATCTTATTTTGCTCATTCCATCGGTTTCATTTTATCCGTATTGCATTTATCTGTGTGCATCTGTGTCCATCTGTGGCCTGTATTTGTATTGCGATTTTTGTCGCCCTCGCTAACGCTACGGGCTACAAAAATGCGCCGCAGGCTTCTATTGTGGCCATCTGTGGCCTGTCATTTGAATTTCAACATTCGCAGCGTCGCGCGTGTTCCAACTTGCAGAGCAAGTTGGCTACTCTTTGAACAATTCGGCCGGGATGTGGAACTCGCCGAGGTCGGTGACCGGTTCGGTTAGCGTGATGCGGATCTGGCCGACGGCCGAAGTCTTGTGACCAGTCGTGCTCGTGACGTTGTGCAGGTAGCCCGCGCGCTCGTGCCAGAGCTGCAAGTCCAACGGCTCGTTCAGCGGCAGGTTCGCGATCACGAAGATGCCGCGTTCGTTGGTGATGCTACCGTATGAGTCGTCGCGGATGAGGAGATACCCCTTCAACCATTGCATGATATTGCTATCGAGCGGCTGCGGCATGGAGTTGGCCCCTTGGAGTTTCCATTCCCGGCTGTTCTCTAGCGGGATGACCATATTGAACTCCGAGTTGCCGTGCATTTTGATGTTCAGCGGTTCCCGGCCGACGTTTTTCATGACCAGCGTGTCGCCGCGCCGCGCGAAGAGCGCGTGCGGCTCGAAGCGCTGCAGGCCCGCCGTGAGTTCGATCTTGCGCGGCGGCGCTTGCTCGTCCGCCGGATGGACTCGGCTCG
>JBGSSS010000159.1:0-15139 GCA_041736895.1 Pirellulales bacterium | reverse complement strand
GCGGCCAAGCGCCGCGCGTTGGCCCAGGTTTGCTCCATGCCCAGCTCGCGGTAGACCTTGAGCGTTTCGGCGAGCGCGGCGATCAGCGTATGCGCCGGCGTCCACGGGGTCGTCGGACCTTCGGCCAGTTTCTTGCGATGCGCGAGCAGGTTCAGGTAGAACGCCTGCGGCGGACAACGTTCGATCGCGGCCCAACCCTTGGCACTGACGGCCACGATGGCCAGACCCGGCGGGAGCATCAGCGCTTTCTGACCGCCAACGACCAACAGATCGATGCCCCAAGCATCCATCCGGCACTCTTGCACGCCGGCGCCGCTGATCGCGTCGACGACGAAGAGCGCCGGAGTTTTGGCAACGATCGCCGCGATTGCCTTCACATCGTGCGCCAGACCGGTGCTGCTTTCCATCAGCGTGCCGTACACGGCCGCGGCATCGGGGTGCTCCGCGAGTAACCGCGCGACATCCGCCGGATCGACCGCTTGGCCCCACGCGACTTTGTGTTCGACCACGGTGATGCCGAACGCGCGGCAGATCGCGCCCCACCGCTGGGCGAAGACGCCGGAGTTCAAGACAATCGCCTTGCCGCCCCGCGGCACGACATTCGTCACCGCTGCTTCCATCCCAGCCGTGCCGCTCCCGGCGAGGACGATCACGTCGGACTTCGTTTCGAAGACAAGCTTCAATCCGTCGAGCACTTCGGCGAACGTCGCATACGCCTCGGGCGTGCGATGGTGCGTGACCTGGCGCGCGAGCGAAAGCAGCGCGGCTTCAGGAACCTGCGTCGGACCAGGCGTGAGCAAGCGTTTCTTAGGCATGTTTCGATCGTAAAAAAGACAAAATTCATGACCACGGAGACACGGAGGGACACATATAAACACGGAGAAGAGAGAGGGAGAATACAAGCCACAGATAAACACAGATGCACACAGATAAATCCAAATGCAGATAACGCAGGGAATGCGAGTTGGAGATTCTCATCCCTCGCATTTCATCTGTGTTTATCTGTGTCCATCTGTGGCTAGACTTTTTTGCATTTTGCATTTCTCCTCTGCCTTCTCCGTGCCCCTCCGTGCTCTCCGTGTCTCCGTGGTCCTCTGGGAATTTTTCATTCTATTCTGCTAGCACTCTTGGAACGAGGGGCAATCGCTCTCGCCGGGATGCCAGCATTTTGCTACAGTGCCAGCCCGATACAGTTCCCCACAAAGCCGCCGATGGCATCGGCGGGCATTTCGGCATGACGAGCACTCCGACCAACGACGCATCTTCGACGAACAAGCTGGCCCTCGTCACCGGCGCGAGCAGCGGCCTGGGCCGCGAGTTCGCGTATGCCTTGGCCGAGAGCGGTTACAACTTGGTCGTCAGTGCGCGCCGACGCGAGCGGCTGATGGAGCTGCGCGGCGAGATTCAGGAACGCTACGGCCGTGAGTGTCAGATCGTGATTTCGGACCTAGCGACAACCGAAGGCGTCCAGAACCTGATGGCCGCTTGCGATGCCCTGCCGCAGCCGATCGATACGCTGATCAGCAACGCCGGCTGGGGCCAGTACGGAAACTTTCTCGAACAAACACCAACGCAAATCGAAGACCTCCTCTCGGTCAACGTCGTTGCCGCGACGCTGCTCATTCGCCACTTCGCCGGGACGATGGCCGCGCGCGGCGCAGGCCGGATCTTGCACGTCGCGTCGTATGCCGGCTTGCAGCCGTTGCCCCGCTACAGCGTCTACAGCGGGTCGAAGTCGTTCGGCATCGTCCTGATGGAATGCCTGCGCTACGAACTGCGCAAGACCAAGTTGAAGCTCTCGGTCCTCGCGCCGGGCTTCATGGAAACCGAATTTCACCAAGTCGCCGCACACAAGCAAACACGCTGGATGCGGCGCTTGCAGCTCGACCCGCGCAAGGTGGCCCTCGACGGGTTGCGTGGCCTCGACCGCGGCAAAACCGTCATCACGCCGGGCTTGGGATACAAGCTGAACAGGTTGTTTTTGCGCATGATCCCGCGGTCTTGGAACGTCGCGCTCGGCGCGGCGGTCGTGAAGAGCAAAGGGTAATGGGCGCTGGGGTTTGGGCATTGGGCGCTGGGAAGACAATCACTGAGCCGGGGACGTAAGTCCCCGGATGAGCGAGAAGAGACATCCTGATTCAACACCAAGCCTCTCCACACAAAAGCTGGTTTGGTCCCCTCCCCTTCGCGGGGAGGGTTAGGGAGGGGGGCTAGAGTTGACGTTGCTTCAAGTGTGATGAGAGAAGGCATGTTTCGACTAGATGCAATCATGAAACTTTCGGTTTAACAAAGAACCCCCTCCCCAGCCCTCCCCTCAAGGGGGAGCCAGACAGGTTTCTTACATAAGTTGCCGCGTTTGCACGAGCAAAAGGATTCACGATGAAAACCCTCCATAACAAACGGACCCTGATCACCGGCGCGGCGAGCGGCATCGGCCGCGCGTTTGCCTTGCAGCTCGCGGACGAAGGTGCCGCGCTTATCCTCGTCGATGTGAATCGCGACGCGCTCAACACGGTCGTCGCCGAATGCACGACCAAAGGCGCGACCGCCGCGGGTCTCGTCTGCGACCTGACCAAGAAGCACGAGATCGACCAGATGACGGCGGCCGTCAAGGATCGCTGGCACGGCATCGACGTCCTCATCAACAACGCCGGCATCGCCTACTATGGCCCGACCGAAAACATGTCGGCCGAGCAATGGGACCGGCTCTTGCAGATCAACCTCCTCGCGCCAATTCAAATCACGCACGCCTTCCTGCCGGGCCTGCTCCAACTGGAGGACGGCGGGCACATCTTGAACGTCAACAGCATCAGCGGCCTCGTCGCCGGCGGGCGTTTCGCCGCATACCACACGAGCAAGTTCGGCCTGGTCGGGTTCACCGAATCGCTGCGAGCCGAATACAAGCGCCGCGGTCTCGGCGTGACGTCGCTCTGTCCCGGCCCGGTGACGACGAACCTCTACAACGCAGCGGAATCCCTGCGCCAAGGCCGGACTGTGCCGAACCCCCCGCGGTGGATTTGTGCCACACCGGAAAAGGTCGCCGCGCGCGGCATCCGCGGGATCAAGAAGAACAAGCGCATGGTCATGCTCACACCGTTGGCGCATGTGCTGTGGCGCGTGAACCGCGCGATGCCGTGGCTGTTGGATTTCGTGAACGGACTCAGCCGCAAGAAGAAAAAGAAACCGGCAGCAACGGTGCCGGCCCCGCACATTGCGACGGCGCCGGTGGAAGAGAAGAGCCGCGTCGCGTAGCACGAGACCGAGACCTCGTGCGAGCTGCATTCAAAGCGAAAGGCATGACCACGGAGACACGGAGAAACACAGAGAAACACGGAGAAATGCAAAATGCAGAATACGGCCACAGATAGACACAGATGCACACAGATAAATACCAAGTAGCTCGAAGCCGTGCTTCGAGCGTGCCGCATTCAAGGCAAAATATAGAAACACGGAGAAACGGAGAAAATTCAGAGCGGCACGGAGAAGACCGTTTTTCTAAAGCAAACAGTCGTTAAAATGGTCGCATGAATTCTCCATCGCATCAAATACGCAACGATATTGAATCGAAAATTAAGAATGCCATTGGCAAAGATCCAGAGATTCATAACGAACTCATCGATGGAGCCAGGCAAGACTTACTCAAACTGCGAGGTTTCGTTGATGGATTTAGAAATATCGATTCCCTGTTAAATAGCCCTGATGAGTATGTCCGTTTTATCGTGGGCTGCTGGGTCTTAGATAATAAGATCGCAGAGTGCAAGGCAACTGCGATCGCGCAATTGAAAGCAATGTATCACGACAATATGTTGATCAAATATGTCTTCAGACATCATAGTATTTCCTACGATCCCAAATAAGCGACTTGGCCAGAACGATTCCGTTGCTGCATTCTCGGTGCTGCTCTGAATTTTCTCCGCTACTCCGCGTTTCTGCATTTGCATCTCGCTCGAAGCACGGCTTCGAGCTACGTTGAATTTATCTGTGTCCATCCGTGTCTATCTGTGGGCCGTATTTGCATTTCTCTTCTCTGCATTCTCTTCTCTGCATTTTCTTCTCCGTGTTCCTCCGTGCTCTCCGTGACTCCGTGGTTATGCATTTGCCTTTTTTTGACGTGGGGGCTGAAGCCCACGCTACTTATTTCTTGCTCGGCGTCTGCTCTCGTTCACGTTACCAAGCTGGGGTTTGGTAACGAGGGTTACATGTGAATCGCCTTGCCGGTAACGCTCATCGCCGCTTCTTTCGTCACTTCGGCGAGCGTCGGATGCGCGTGGCAGGTGCGGGCGATGTCTTCGCTGGACGCGCCGAATGACATCGCGGCGGCCGCTTCGGCGATCAGGTCGCCGGCGCGGGGGCCGATGATGTGGATGCCGAGGACGCGATCCGTTTTCGCATCGGCCAGGACCTTGACCTTGCCCACCGTGTCGTTGATCGTCATCGAGCGGGCATTGGCGCGGAACGGGAACGAGCCCTTTTTGTAGTCGATCTTTTCGGCGATGAGCTGGTCCTCGGTCTTGCCGACGGCAGCAATCTCGGGATGCGTGAAGATCACCGCAGGGATGACGTTGTAATCGACGTGCGCGAATTTTTTGGCCATCGCATCGGCGACGGCGACACCTTCTTCTTCGGCTTTGTGCGCGAGCATCGGCCCTTCGATCACGTCGCCGATCGCGAAGACGCCGGGGACACTCGTCGCGTAATGTTTGTCGACCGGGATGCGGCCTTTCGGATCGGTCTTGAGTCCAATCGCGTCGAGGCCGAGGCCTTCGGTGTAGGGCTGGCGACCGACGGCGACGAGGACTCGATCGCAGCGGACTGGCTCGCCCCCTTCGACTTCGACAATCGCGCCGTCGCCATCCGCGCGGGCGGATATGACCTTGGTTTTGAGGCGGAACTCAAAGCCCTTCTTCACAAAGATGTCGTACGCTTCCTTGGCAATCTCCGTGTCGGTGCCGGGGAAGATGCGGTCCAAAAATTCAAGGACGGTGACCTTCGAACCGAGACGTTGCCAGACGGAGCCGAGTTCCATGCCGATGTACCCCCCGCCGATGACGACCAGGTGCTTCGGCACCGGATCGTAGCTCAGGGCTTCGGTGCTGGTGCCCACGTACTTGCCGTCGAGTTGGATGCCCGGCAGGATCGCCGGCTTGCTGCCGGTCGCGATGACGATCTTCGGCGCGGTCAGGTGCTGTTCCTTGCCGTCCTTGTCCGTGACCGCGACCTTGCCGTGGCTGATGAACCGGCCGGTGCCGTTGTAGTAGGTGACCTTGTTCTTCTTGAGCAGGCTCAGAATCCCGCGGCCGAATTGTTCGACGATCTTCGTCTTGCGGGCGAGCATCGCGCCGAGGTCAAGCTCGACGCCGCTGACTTTGATCCCTTCGTCGTCGAGGCCCTTCTTCACTTCGTAGAACTTCTCGCTCGATTCGAGCATCGCCTTGGACGGAATGCAGCCGACGCGGAGGCACGTCCCGCCGAGTTGGTATTCCTTGTCGATCAGGCCGACATTCAAGCCGTGCTGCGCCGCGCGAATCGCGGCCACATAACCCCCGGGTCCGCCGCCAATGATGATTACGTCGTGTTGAGACATTGCTAGTTGTTAGTCAGTCGTTAAGGAAGGCGAAAGGCAAAACCACGGAGACACGGAGGAACACGGAGCGTCACGGAGAAAGGCAAATGCAAAATGCTTTCCCACAGATGGACACAGATGGACACAGATGGACACAGATTCACACAGATTCACACAGATTCACACAGATGAAATGCAGGATGAAATGCAGGATGCAGATGAGAAAGTTACTCTACTCCAAATTCATGAATTTATCTGAATTTGTATTTATCTGTGTCCCATCTGTGTCCATCTGTGGCCTGTATTCTGTATTTCACTTCTCTCTTCTCCGTGTTCCTCCGTGCTCTCCGTGTCTCCGTGGTCATGCATTTGAATTTGAAACTTCGTCGGTCAGCATCTCTGCCGCGTGATACGAGCTCCGCACAAACGGGCCGCTGGCGACTTGCGCGAAACCCATCGCTCGCGCGAGGCGTCCTAACTCGTCGAACTCTTCCGGCGGCAAGTATCGCACCACGGGCAGATGCTCCAGCGTCGGTTGAAGGTACTGGCCCAGCGTCAGGTAATCGACGCCGTTCGCGCGGAGGTCGCCGAGCGTGTCGAGGATTTCTTCGTGCGTCTCGCCGAGGCCCAGCATGAGGCCGGTCTTGGTCTTGATCGCGGGGTTCAGTTCCTTGACGCGGCGCAACAGTTCGAGCGTCCAGGGGTAATGGCTCTTGCGGCCGCGGACCTGGCGATACAACCGCGGCACGGTTTCGGTGTTGTGGTTGAAGACCTCGGGGGCCGCTTCGACGACGCGTTCGAGCGCGCCGGGCTTGCCGAGGAAGTCGGGCGTCAACACTTCAACGGCCGCGCCGGTTCGTTCGCGCACCGCGAGGACACAGCGATAGAAATGGTCCGCGCCGCCGTCGGGCAGATCGTCGCGCGTGACGCTTGTGATGACGACGTGCCGGAGGCCAAGGCGATGCGCCGCTTCGGCAACGCGCTCCGGTTCGTCGAGCTCGAGTTCTTCGGTCTTCCCCTTGGGCACGGAGCAGAACCCACAGGGCCGGGTGCAGACATTGCCCAGGATCATGAGCGTGGCCGTTTTGCTCGACCAGCATTCGAGCCGGTTCGGACACTTGGCACTTTCGCAGACTGTTTCGAGGCGCAGATCTTTGATCAGATTCGCCGTGTAACCAAACGCCGAAGCCGGGGGCAGGTTCCGCTTCAACCACGGCGGCAACCGCGACGCCCGTTCCGGTGCTGGCATGCCGCCGAGTTGCACTAGCTGCGGGCCGCTGCCAGCAGAAACTCCGCAGCCACTGGTCCCGGGCAGTGCCAGCGAGTCAGAAGTGCTGCTACAGCAATCGCCGCCGCTGTTGCAGCCGCCGGTCGAGGGAGTCACGGTCACGATCGGCAGCAACGGTTCCACAGGCGATGACTCAGAGGAAGGAATCAGGGAATGATCTTGCTAAAATTGAATTCCTAGTTGCATCGCTCATGGAAGGAAAAAGGGAAAAGGAAAAAGGTGGTGTAGCCTACCTTTTCCCTTCTTCCTTTTTCCTTGAACATGAATAAGACCAAGTTTCATGCAAACAGGATCCCTCCCGGAAGCAGTGGCGGATAGCAATTCGGGGAGAATATCACTATTTTAACAGAGGAATGGCGCGGGGGAATGCCCGTTTTTCACCGAGAAATGCCAGGCCACAGAAAGACAGAGAAAATACTGCCCACAGATGGACACAGATGCACACAGATAAAGGCAAATGCAGATAAGCATGAACCGCGAGAGTTGATTTCCTCTCTCTGAATTTTATCTGTGTTAATCTGTGTCCATCTGTGGGCCGCATTTTGTATTTGCTTTTTCTGTATTCCGTGGTTTGTCTTGTATTTCGCTCGAAGCATGGCTTCGAGCTACATTTGAATTGATATGAAAAAACAGTCTGGAAAATCTGGAAAGCCTGACAAGCCGAAGCCGACCAAGGCCAAGGACAAGGCGGCTGGCGGCGCGAAGCCAAAAGAAAAAGAAAGCGCCGGCAAGACCGAGGCCAAGAAGAAGGGCGAGAAAACCATCTCGGTCGAGAAGGCGAAAGACAACGAGCGTCTGATCGCCGAGAATCGCAAGGCGCGGTTCGAGTACTTCGTCCTCGACTCGCTCGAATGCGGCATCATCCTCCAAGGGAGCGAAGTCAAAAGTCTGCGCCAGGGGAAGTGCTCGATCGAAGAAGCGTACGGCCGGATCAAGGACGGCGATGTCTGGCTCATCAATTGCGACATTCAAGAGTACACGTTCGCCAACCAGTTGAACCACTTGCCGAAACGCCCGCGCAAGCTGCTGCTGCACAAACGCGAAGTCGCCAAGTTCGCGGCCAAGGCCAACGACCGCGGCCTCACACTCGTCCCACTGCGGATGTACTTCAAAGAAGGCAAGGCCAAGATCCTGCTCGCCGTCTGCCGCGGCAAACGCCAGCACGACAAACGCGAAGCGGTGAAGAAGGCGTCGGCGCAGCGCGATATCCAGCGGGCGATGCGCGGCAAGTGATGCGGCATCAACAGTTTAGCGGCGACGCGCAGCGGAGCGTTGACATCTCAAAAACGCCGCCGCGCACGCAAAGCCCAGGGGTTCACCCCCTGGGAGCATTCGCCTCAGAAAACTTCGATTGGACGGACTCTCCCGGCGAGGTAAAATAGAAACATGATCTCACTCAAAGCACATTTCGACGGCAGCCAAATCGTCTTCGACGAACAGCCAACCACGGCACTCACCGCGGGGCAAGAGGTGCTGGTGATCGTGAATCCTACCCCGAGCGATACCCCTCCGCGAAAATCGCTCGCCGGATTCGCCAAAGGGATGTTCGTCATGCGAGACGACTTCAACGACCCTCTTGATGAATTTGCTGATTATCGATGAGCCTAGTGTTGATCGATACCCAAGCTTTGATCTGGTTCGCCGAAAACTCGCCGAACTTGTCTCAACGCGCACTCGCGCTGGTTGATGATCCCGAAACAGACCGCCTAACGAGTGTGGCAAGTCTTTGGGAAATGGCAATTAAAATTGGCCTCGGAAAGCTAACTTTGCAATCTGGCAGTTTGGCGCAATTCATCCCGATCCTCCACGCGAATCAGATACAACGTCTCCACATCACACCGGACGATGCCCTCGCGGTCGCGGACTTGCCACAATTGGAACACAAAGATCCGTTCGACCGCATGATCGCCGCGCAATGTTTGCGCTTGGATTTGACCCTGGTCTCGATCGACAAAGTGTTTGACGATTACGGCGTACGGCGCGTGTGGTAAAGCACTCTCAGCCCAGGCCTCTTTTACCACGATCACTGCGCCTCAATACACCAACCCGCCCGACTCCCCGGTCTTCTTCTCCAGCACCCGCGGGTAGCGGTAATAGACTTCGAGCATCAGGCACGAGAGCGCCGTGCTGTAGAGCCGGCCGCCGCGTTCGGTCGAGTGATCTTTGGTGCCGGGATGCCAGCTGCCGCTGTCGGGCCCTGCGGCCAGTTGCGTCCCCAGTAGTTGCGTCAACATCGCGGCATTCCACGTTTTCCATTCCTCGCCGCCGTATTGATGCATGACCTCGGTGGCGTAGTAATTGAAATAGGTGTTGGTTTTGTGCGGCCCCATTTTGGCGAGGAACTCGACGCCCGTCCGGAGGCCCTCGTCGTCTTTCTTCCAACCGGTGTGAATCCGGCAGAGCAACCCGATGGCCGTTTGCGCCGGTCCTTTGCCGGGTCCGGTGTAGCCGTAGTAGGCGCGGTTGTCCGCGGGATCGGAGACGGTGTCCAGGAACGCGATCAATTTCGTCATCCGCGCGGGATCGATTTTCAGTTGGCCCATCGCGCCTGATTTGAGGGCTTGCGACTGCCAGCCTAGCACCGACGTGTCTCCCGGCTGCCGCGGCGCGTAGCGCCAGCCGCCGCCCATGGGATCTTGCGAGACGGCGAGGAACTTGAGTCCGCCTTCGGCGTAAGGGAGCAGCGCCTTGTCCCGGGTCATCGCATACGCTTCGCAGATGGCCGCGGTCGCCAGCCCGTGCGAGTACATCGTCCCCTGATTTTCGTGCCACGAATAAACGCCGGTCGCGGCATTCGAGAGCTTTTTGTTGTAGTTCGTTACCAGAAATTCCAAGCCCTTATAGATCGTCTCGCGATACGGACCGCCGGGCTTGTGCGTGTAGCCAGCGGCGAGGAACGGCAGCAAGGCCAATCCCGTCGCTCCGCATCGCGCTTCGTTAGCCGTGCCCGGATCGGTCGCCGCGTCGTTGATCTTTTGCGTGTCAAAGTTCCAGCCGCCATCTTTGTCTTGGACCGAAGCGAGCCACTTCAGACCTTTTTCGAGCGCCGCTTCACTCTCGGCCGTGGCACCCAGTTTCAGAACCTGCTTCAGCCGTTCCGCCGGCTCCTTAAATTTCAAGCGCGAGCCTTTCCCTGAAGCGGCCAAGGCCGAGAAATCTTCTTCCTCCGCCGGCAATTCCAACCCCGGCAAGGGTTCATCCGAGATCCCCCGCGCCGGCCACTGCAGGCCGAGCGCGAGCAGGCAAGGGACGGCGACGAGAAAGATCGGCAAGCGACACGCGAGCAACGATCCAACGCAACGCGAGTTCATGAGAAAGCCCTTTGTGGATAAGCTACTGCGATTGGCGACCACAAAACATTTTTGCCGGGGACTCATTGTCCCCGGAGTCGGACGAAGCGCAAGAATCTTTTTTGAACGAAAGTCTGCTCCCGTTCATCCGGGGACTTACGTCCCCGGCTCAGGGCTTGCGCAAGCTCCCCTCCTGCAGATGTCAATTATCCATTGTCAATTGTCAATTGCTTGACTTACTTCACTTCTGGCTCTTCGAGATACGTATACCCCTGCAAGCCTTCCTCGTAGTACTTCAAAAACTTGCCGGCGAGTTGGTAGTCGATCTTGCCGACGCGGACGGCTTGCTCCACACTGTCGCGGAGTTTGCGGATCAGTTCGTCCGGCTCGAATTCGACGTAGTCGAGAACCTCGCGCACGGTGTCGCCCTTGATGACGTGGCCGAGGACGACTTGGCCGTCGTCGGCCAGACTCACGTGGACCGTGTTCGTGTCGCCGTACAGGTTGTGCAGGTCGCCGAGGATTTCCTGGTACGCGCCGATCATGAACGCGGCAATGTAGTACGGCTCGCCGCGGTAGCCGTGCAGCGGCAGCGTCCGCTTCACGTCGCGGCGGTCGATGAACTGGTCGATCTTGCCATCGCTGTCGCACGTGATGTCACTCAGCACCGCTTGCCGCGTCGGCCGTTCATTCAAGCGATGAATCGGCATCACCGGGAACAATTGCTTGATCGCCCAGCTATCCGGCATCGATTGGAACAGCGAAAAATTGCAAAAGTAGGTGTCCGAGAGCAACACTTCGAGCCCTTCGAGATCCTCGGGCATGAAATCCAACTGCGAGCCCATGCGCTTTAGCTTGTGGCAGATCGCCCAATAGTAATGCTCGACCAGGCAGCGCTGTTCCAGATTCAGGTAGCCGCCGGTGAACAAGTTCATCGCCATGTCGAGCGATTGCTGCGCATCGTGGAAGCTTTCGAGCAGATTCCGCGACGTCATGTTCGCGTAGGTCTCGCTCAAATCGATCAAGGGCTGTTCGGCTCCTTCGGGCAGCTTCGGCGGCGTGCCGTTGTTTTCGCCCTGCTCGCTCACGCCGAGGACGTTGAAGACGAGGACGCTGTGATACGCGACGACGGCGCGGCCGCTTTCGCTGATGATGTTCGGATGCGGGATTTCGGACTCGTCGCAGACGCGCTGCAGGTGATACACCACGTCGTTGGCGTATTCTTGCAGCGTGTAATTGACGCTCGATTCGAAATTCGTCTGCGACCCGTCGTAGTCCACGCCGAGCCCGCCGCCGACGTCGATGTATTCGAGACCAGCGCCGAGCTTCTTGAGTTCGCAGTACACGCGGGCGGCTTCGTTGAGGGCTGCTTTGATGACGCGAATGTTGGTGATCTGGCTGCCGAGGTGAAAGTGCAGCAGCTTAAAGCAATCTTCCATGCCACGCGCTTTTAGATCCTCGAGCCCCTTCATGATCTCGGTCACGGTCAGGCCGAACTTGCTGCGATAGCCGCCGCTCGATTGCCACCGCCCGCTGCCGCGCGAGGCGAGCTTGACGCGCATGCCGATGTTCGGGCGGACGCCGATCTTTTCGGCGTAGTCGAGAATCATTTGCAGTTCGGTATACTTCTCGACGACGGGAATGATCTTGCGCCCGATCTTATGGGCGAACATCGCCGTCTCGATGAACTCGGCGTCCTTGAAACCGTTGCAGATGATCGGCGTGTCGTTGTCGGTCAGCGCGACGACGGCGAGCAGCTCGGGCTTGCTGCCGGCTTCGACGCCAAACTTGTACGGGCGGCCGAATTCGATGACCTCTTCGACGACCTGCCGCTGCTGGTTCACCTTGATCGGGAAGACGCAGCTATAGCTGCCGTTATATTTTTGCTCGGTGATCGCCGTTTGAAACGCCCCGTGAATCTCGCCCAGACGATGCTTCAAGATTTCGCCGAAGCGCACCAAGATCGGCAGGTCGATCCCGCGCAGTTGCAGCTTGTCAACCAGTTCCTTGAGGTCGATCGCACGCGCCGGGTTCTTGTCCGGGTTGACCGTGACATGCCCCGCATCGTTGATCCCAAAGTAGCCGTTGCCCCAGCGGGCGATGTCGTACGTTTCCTTGGCATCGGTCGTGGTCCACGGCTTGGCCTCGAGTTCAATCATCGGCGGAGGATCTCCAAAGGTAAAATTTCAAACCCGACGCGTCAGCGAGGGCGTGAGCTGTGCGAACAACAAAGCCGCGGATGTTATCCGCGGGCATTCCGCAAGCGCACGATTCCAGTTTACGCCGTTTCGCGCGAAAGGTTCATCATATCTCGTTTTTCGCGGGACGATATATCTGGAAAGATTCTGCCGGAAAAATTTTGCTCATTTCGGATCAGCCGCGATCATGCCAGCGAGCGAGCAGCGTAAGCTGCCCGGTTCCGGAACCGGCGGCCTGACGGCCACCGCTCTGGCAAGCTGAATCAATTCCCTAACAATTGATCCACCGCCGCGCCGATATCCGCTTGCTTCATCAGACTCTCGCCCACCAGCATCGCATCCACGCCCGCCGCTTCGAGCCGCTCGACATCGGCCCGCGTGCGGATGCCGCTTTCGGCGACGAGGACGCATTGGTCCGGGACCTTGTCGCGGAGACGCAGCGTGTGCTCCAGGTCCGTGACCATCGTTCGCAGGTCGCGATTGTTCACGCCGATCAACGTCGCCCCGGCGTCGAAGACGCGCTGCAGGTTCTCCTCGTCGTAAAGCTCCACGAGCGGCGTCATGCCGAGCTCAACTGCCGCGTTGTGTATCGCACGCAAGCGGCAATCGTCCAAGCACTCGGCGATCAATAGCACCGCGTCCGCGCCGGCCGCGCGAGCTTCGTAGACCTGATAGACGTCGAGCAGGAAATCCTTGCGCAAGACCGGAATCTTCACCGCCGCGCGCACGGCGGTCATGTATTCCAGCTTGCCCTGAAAGAACGACTCGTCGGTCAAGACGCTCAGGCACGTCGCGCCGTGTGCTTCGTACGTCCGCGCAATCGCCACCGGATCGAAATCCGCGCGGATCAAGCCGGCGGAGGGACTCGCTTTCTTCACTTCGGCGATCAGCTTGATGGGGCCTTCTTGGGCGAGCGCATGAAAAAACGGCCGCGCCGGCGGCATCGCCAGCGCCGCGTCGCGCACCGCGGACTCAGGCCGCAGCTCGCGTGCCCGGGCGATCTCGGTCTGCTTCACGGCGACGATTTTGTCGAGGACGGACATGGGGTAATGGATAATTGACAATGGACAATGGACAATTACAGCGATGGGTCTCAAGTAACGCCCGTTTAGCGGCGACTCGGAGAGGAGCGTTGCATGCGGTTAAATCGTGTGAGTCGCGACGCCGAAGCATCTATGATACAACGAAATGCTCGCGAGTTTAATTGCTCAACGAGGATGCAACAGATGATCTATTGGCGAAAAATACGGCTTGGACTCTTAATGATGGTCCTCAGTTGGGCTGCTTCTGTCGGAGTAGGCTTTTATCTGAACCGCGATATCGTCTGGGACAAACCGACCGTTATTGGAATCCTCCAAAAGTATTTACTGATCGGGACGCTGATTGGGCTGAGCTTATTTCTTATACTTAGAATGGCTCGTGCCTATCTAACATTGAAAAGCTTTGTTCGCTCAAGTATTCGAGAACGATCGTATATCCTCAAGTCGCAAACGCCTCTGGAAAAGTTACAAGAAGAATTCGAAGCTGCTTTTCCCGGCCGGCTCAAGAACGAGGAACCGCCGGAGCCAGTTTTTCGTCCGCCGCAAGATGACAACCCCTATAGCTATCGCTAAATCTGCGGAGTACAACCGAAACATCATTGTCCATTATCAATTGTCAATTATCCATTACTCGCCTTGCGTCCCTACTTCGCCATTCTCGTCGATGCCTTTCGCGAAGCCCTCGCGTCGCGCGTGCTGTGGGTGCTGCTGCTGATCTCGGCGATCGTGCTGGTCGGGCTGGCGGGGTTCACGCTCGATGAGCAAGCCAGCTCGACGATCTACGCCGGCGAGTTGCTGAACCCACGCGAGTTCGCCACGGCTCTTAAGACCGCGAGCGAACGGACCGCCGCCTCGCCCGGCAAGCGCGTCTGGTTGCTGTTCCCCGAAGAGACGCAAGTCAAGCTGAGCGAGCTGTTGCCCAAAGGCGCCGATCAAGACACGCTCCTGCTGCCGCTGCAAACGGCGCTGAACCGGCTGCTGCACGATCGCCACCTGATCGATGTCGGCGCGTGGCCAACCGCGGTGCTCGACCCCGAAGGAACCGAACTGCTCAAGGAAGGCCCCAGCCAACTCTCGGCGCCGGAACTCGCGCGGTTGAATCGGCTGCTGCTCGAAGCGGCGTTCCCGCGCGACATCGCGCCGAGCCGTGAGCGCGAATTGGTCGTTCATTATTACGGCCTCGAAGTCCCGACCGGCGCGATGCCGCCGCTGCGGCGCGATTACCTGATCCGCGCGGCCGTCGGCACAGTCAGCAGCTTCTTCCTCGGCTACCTCGGCCTCTTCGCCGGCATTATCGTCACGAGCAACGTCATCCCGCAAACATTCGAACCCGGCGCGGTGGACCTGCTCCTCAGCAAACCGGTCAATCGGATGGGCGTCTACCTGAGCAAGTTTTTCGGCGGCACGTTATTCGTCTTGTTGAACACGACGCTGCTGCTTGGCGGGATGTGGCTGATGGTCGGGTTCAGGCACGGTGTTTGGATTCATAGCCTGGTCCTTTGCATCCCCGTGTTTCTGTTTTGGTTCATGGTGTTCTTTTCGATCTCGGCGCTCGTGGGTCTCATCTGGCGGAATTCGATCGTCGCGATCTGTGTCACGATCGGCGTTTGGGGACTTTGTGCCGTGTTGAGCTTCGTGAAGAATCAGGTGATCGAGGCGATGATCCTCGACCCCGCGCGGCTCACGCGAATCGTGCCCGCGCGCGGCGAGCTCTTTGCCGCGACCGACACGGGCCAGGTCGCGCGCTGGAACCCCGCGGC
>JBGSSS010000106.1:0-32441 GCA_041736895.1 Pirellulales bacterium | reverse complement strand
AAGATCCAGGGGTTGCCGATCGCGCCGCGCGCGGCGGTCACGCCATCGACGCCCGTCTCGCGAATCATCGCGACGCACGCCTCGGGCGTAAACAAATCGCCGCTGCCCAGGATCGTCCGCGTGCCGACGTATTGCTTGACCTCGCGCAGGAATTCCCAGCGGCTCGGGCCGATGTAGCCTTGCTTCACGGTGCGGCCATGCACGGTGATCGCCGCCGCGCCGCGGGCGAACGCGCCGTCGAGGATCGTGTAGAACTTGTCGCGGCTCTCGCTCGTGTCGTCGATCCCGCGCCGCATCTTGAGCGTCACGGGAACATCGGGCGGCAGGGCGTCGCGCACGCGCGAGACGATTTCGAGCGCGACGTCGGGCTGGCTCAAGTGATACCCGCCGCGGCAGCGGCCGACGACCTTGCGCACGGGGCAGCCAAAATTGATATCGATGATCGTGAAGCCAAGTTCGACGAGCCGCAGCGCGGCGGGTCCGAAGTCTTCGGGGTTCGCGCCCATCAGTTGTCCGCCGACAGGTGCTTCGTCGGGCGTGACCTTAACGCGCGCCGCGTTTTTCTTGAAGTGACTGTGGTCGTTGATGAACTGGTCGAGCATCACCTCGCACAGCGTGTACGGCGCGCCCATCCGCCGCGCCAACACCCGCATCGCCCAATCGGAGTAACCCGAGAGCGCGGCCTGCACGACGGGCAAGCCGATGGGGATGTTGGCGATTTGGAGGGGGGGGTAGGGCATGTCAGTTGTTGATACCAATTTCAGTCGAATCCAATCTACTTGGTTTCGATTTCTGCTGCTTGAATATCACGCAAGCTTATGCCCATGGCATTTTTCCAAGAGGCCGGTCCGCTTGTTGATCCACCACGAATTAATGAGGCGGCTTCCGAAGATGAATTGAAGGTATAGTCTTGCTGCAAAGTGAGCGTTGTTCCTTGCTGCAAAATCACATTTTGCTTAATCAATTGTTCTAACAGCTTGGATTTGTAATGCTCTGCTACATCGTTGATTGAACCAAAAATTTGCGAGCCTTTCTTGACTACAAATCCTTGATTAGAAACATATCCAGTCGCTGAAACCCCTTTGGTATTGAAATACAAAAGCTCATGCGAAGCCGAAGTAGCTGGTTTTTGAAATACGTTGAGTCCAAGGATCGGCAAGATGTTCAAGATATCTTCAAGAAAACTGTCCATATCCGCACTGTCGGCTTCGGATAATGGGCTTGGGTTGGGGTAGTTTCCATTATCCAAGGTGGCTCGCTTGGTCTCATCCGCTAGTGCGATAAGTCTCGTTTCCAGGTGGCCGATGTGAGCCTTGTTTAAACTATCATCGCGCGTTGTAAAGAAAACAGCTCTGTCCCAAAAGGTTTTCTGAAGAAAATGTTGCTCGATTCGTGGACGTACAGGATCTCCCTGACCGATGTAAATCCGCGGAAACTCGGAACCGGTTTCGCCTTCATCGTTTCCATAAAGGATGTAGATGCCGGTTCGCTCGAACTCCTCGCGTTTTTTGATTTCAGGAAGCAAAGATTTAGGGAACACCAGCCCAATCCCCGTCCAATTCGATTTCTCGACAATTCGCAGTCCGTCGGGTTCGCCGTTGGGGAGAAAAATGCGAATAGAAAATGGCTTTGATTTCATTGTTTGCTTGGATATGCTGTTGGTTTTCAATTCAGCCGAAGCGTATAATATAGACAACCAATCGTGCCGGCAGGAAGGTTATGGCGATTGCACCACTCGTTCGCTACATATTGCCCTGCGAGGATTGGACTGTTGACCCGACGAATGATCGTAAGGTCAGCATCATAGGTTTGCTCAGTAATATCGATGCGTTTGAAGGGCTGCCGTTGTTGTACCGCGAACTATGCATTTTCGTGGTACTGACCGATGGTCATGGACGCGGCCAAGGCAAAATCGTTTGCGTCAAAGAAGAAACGAATCGAGCGATTTTTGTAACCCGGAACCATACCATCGAATTCGTGGCCGACCCTTTGGAAGTGATTGGTGTTCCCTTTCGCATTTTGGATTGCCGCTTTCCTGAGACTGGTCTTTACACTCTTCAATTCTGGTTTGACAACCAGAAACTCGCAGAAAGTCCTTTGAGAATACGGTGAGTTATGGAACATCATGGAAAACCCGGAGGCATCCGTGTGTTGCCGGAGTTCAAGTGCGAAGCCATCTATGACCCGCAGATTCTGGCGAAGCATTCTGGTGCATCCGAGAATTCGGCTGCGAAGTCTACGAACTGTCAGCAATCTTTCATGCGGACGTTTTTTCTCAAGTATTTTTTGGCATTTTTTAAACGCTTTAACAAAGCGAAATCATGATTGCAATTTTAGCAACGCTATTGCACGGCAAAAACCTGTATCAGTGGGCAAGCCCGGTATGTAAATACAACTCCCTGGTTTTAGTTTATGAAGCTGCGCTCTTTCGATTCTTAGCCAGCTAATCGATAGCAATTGTCTCTCTGACCGGAGGGCTGATCGTCAATAACTCGGCCCAATAGGGACGAGTGGCACAACGCAAAAAACTGCTTCTCGGGCTTTTTCTTCACTCCCTCGCTCACGCGTTGGGCTGCTAAATGCTTTACGCTTGCCCGCGCGTCTTGTACGTCGTCGTGCCCGGCACCGCGACTTCGCTTTTGATCGAGACATCGCCCCAGGCGTAGTTGCTCGGCGTGAGGTCTTCGGTGCAATCGAGGGCTTGCTGCCAGGTCACTTCCTTGCCCGAGTAGGCCGACATCCGGCCCATGATCGCCAGCAGCGTGCTTTGGCACATGTACTTGCCGTTGTTGATCGCTTCGCCGGCGCGGATCGCACCGAACAGCGCTTGATGCTCGGCCAGGTACATATTGATGTCCGTGCCGCTGAACTTCCACTTGTCCCCGCCCGTCTCGTGGGTGTGCTTCATCAAGCTGGCCGAGCCTTTGCTTCCCCAGACGATGTCGTTGACATCGTTTGAGCAGCCGAGTTGTTGGCGGCAGCTCGCAAAGACCTTGGTCCCGTTGGCGTATTCGTAGGTGACGCTGAAGTGGTCAAAGATATTGCCGAATTGCTCGCCGGTCCGCGTTTGGCGGCCGCCGATGCCCGTGCACTTGACCGGCGTTTCGTCCTTCATGACCCACGCGGCCTTGTCGAGGCTGTGGATGTGTTGTTCGGCGTTGTGATCGCCCGAGAGCCAGGTGAAGTAGAGCCAGTTGCGGTTCTGATACTCCATCTCGCTCCAGTTGGGATTGTTGCCGCGATGCCAGAGCCCGCCCGTCAGATACGTCGTTTGAATCGCGCGGACGTCGCCGATCTTGCCTTCGTGAATCTCATTGACGATGGCCTTCTTCGCCGGTTGGTAGCGATAGCAGAGACCCGAGACGATGTTCAGGTTCTTTTCCTGGGCGAGCTTGCAAGTCTCCATCACCTTGCGCACACCCGTCGCATCGACGGCGACCGGCTTCTCGCAGAAGACGTGCTTGCCGGCCTTGACCGCGTAGTCGAGATGCTGCGGGCGATAGTGCGGGCTGGTGCAAAGCAGCACGACATCGACACCGCTGTCGATCACGCGTTGATAGGCGTCGAATCCAAAGAACTGACGCTCCTTGGGCAGATCGAGACGCCCCTTCATGGCGCCATTGGTCTCGAAGGACTTGACGGACTTTTCGAGGACGTCTTCGAACAAGTCACCGCACGCGACGAACTTGGCATTGGGTTCGGCCTTGAGGGCGTCTTCGATCGCGCCTTTCCCTCGTCCGCCAAGACCAACGAGCCCCACGCGAATCGTGTCCGAACCCGCGGCATGTGCCATGCGCGCATTGCCCAAGACCAAGGCCGAAACGCCGGCCACGGCCGAGGTGCCAAGAAATTGCCGGCGTGGAACCAACGGAGACAAAGACATCGAGTCACCCAAGAAAGTTTTGTGAAACAGGCGGGAAAATTGGAGGCAGGAACTTTATTATGGCAAATTATAAAATAAATGCAACTTATTTTTTGAGGGTTTTGCTTAGGTCAGGCTTTAGCCTGCTCCGCTTAGCCGGGCCGCCCACGCCCCGCGTGTTAGGCTGAAAGCCTGACCTACGGAATTACTCCCAGCGCAGTTGCTTGGCCAGTTCCAGCGACTCCTTGGTGTTGATGATTTCCAAGATGCGCGTGCAGCGCATCCGCTGCAGGGCTTGGGGATTTTGCACCGGGGTCGGAACGCTCGACCATTTGGTGAGCAATTCCCGCAGCCGCTCGCGCGTCTCGGGCGAGCGTGACGCTTTTTCCTCGCGCGTCACGATGCTCGCCGCAGCGGAGCCGAATTCTTCGAGTCCGCGATAGGCTTCAGCGCGATCGGCGTACAACGGAGAGTCGAGGCCCCGGACCAATTCCTGGATGCGGGCTTGCCGCTTTTGCAAGGCGGGGTCCAGGCGGAGCATTTCGGTCTTCATTTGACGAATGACTTGTAGCGCTTGTTCCGGCCGCGCGATCAAGTCCCAGCAAGCCGTCGCCGCAGCGAGCGAGCCAGTGCCGCCGAGCAGCTTGGGCAGCTCGGCTAGTTGCTGTTTTTCGAGCGGCGCGACTTCGTCGGCGTTGAGGACTTCGACGACGACGTTGTCGATGCCCCAGAATTGCTCTTCCGTTTCTTGGAGGTTCTCGCCGGAGAATTCCAGAGTCATTTCCTCTTTGTCATGCGGGAAAGTCCAGTTCTGGCTGTAGCGGGTCGCGATGGAATTGTAATGCTGCCGGCCGCCAAATTCGTTGGTTTTGATGGTGAAATTTTCCAGCTCGCGCGAGCCGGTGCGCTGCGCCACCAGAATTCGCTCGTCGAGTTCGGGAAACGATTGCCGCACCGCGGTTGCCACAGGACGCCAGGGGTCGCGTTGTTGATTGCTGAACGACGCCCGCATCAGCAGCGGCCCGTCTTTGACGGCCAACTGCACCATTTCAGGTCCACGGTGTTGCTCACCGTCTTCGTACTCGCGCGAGATTCCCTGCCAATTCCACGCGATGATCAGATCAAAGTGAATCCGCACCAGCACGTGCGGCGGCAGTTTCTCGAGCCGCAGATGCACCGTTTGATTTGACAGCGGACCCAAGTAGCGCTGGCGATTGGCGTACTCTTCGACCTGGTTGAAGCTCCACTGTGCCGGGACCTTACCGCGCTGGAAATCGGATTCAAAGACTTTCTCGGCGGCAGAGAGTTGTTCTCCGAGCAGCAGCAAAAGCAAGGAGAATGCGAGGAGGAGAATCGTGCGGATCATGTGTTGTTTGCCCAGGGGAATTGCCATAGTCTCCTGCCGATGGAGTACCATCAGCAGGCTTGGGTTGGCGCTGAAGTATGTCTGCTAAGGCTCGTAGCTCGAACGATTTCAGGCGTCGGCAAATCGAACTCACCCATTATAACGACGAGTTGACGCTAGGCACCCGGAAATGGGCTGTCATAATCGAAATAGAAAAACTTCCGGCTTGCCTTTCCTATCTTTGCCAATTCATCCTCCGTGGTCTCTGAGAATTCGATCCGCAGCAATGCTCAAAATTTCGCCAATCCTCGGCGAATATTGATCCTTGGCGGTGGAATGACGGGCCTGGCCGCGGCCGTTCGCTTGCAGGAACTCGCTTCAGGAAACCAAGAAGCTGAAAATGCATTTCCTCCTTATGCCACTTGGGAATTGTGGGAAAGCCGCGACCGCTTGGGCGGAGTGCTGCAAACCGAGCACGCCGAGGGTTTTTTGATCGAGCGGAGTGCGGACAACTTTTTGAATCAAATTCCCGCTGCGTATCGCCTGGCGGAACGAGTCGGCTTCGCAGACCAGTTGATCGCCCCCAACACGGGCAATCGCCGCGCGTCCGTGGTGCGCGATGGCAAGTTGCACCCCGTGCCGGACGGGTTCATGCTAATGGCCCCGAGTGCGATCGCGCCGATGTGGCGCACGAAGCTGCTCAGCTGGGAAGCCAAGCTGCGCATGGCGGGCGAGTTGCTCGTCGAACCGCGCTCCAAGGAGATCGATGACGAGAGTCTCGCGTCGTTCGCAATCCGCCGGTTCGGCCGCGAAGCATTCGAGCGCTTGATCCAACCATTGATCGGCGGCATCTACACGGCGGACCCGTGGAAGCTGAGCCTCCGTGCGACGCTGCCGCGGTTCTTGGATATGGAACGCGAACACGGCAGCCTGCTCCGCGCGATTGCGCTGAATCGCAGCAATGGTCATGCCTCGGCCGGGCAAAGCGGCGCGCGCTACAATCAGTTCCTCGCCCCGCGCCACGGCATGTCATCGTGGATCCAGGCGATTGCGGCGAAGTTGCCGCGCGAGCAGATCAAACTTCAGCGCAGCGTCACACGCATTGAGCGTGTGAACCACGAGTGGCATGTCTGGCATCACGGAGCGGAACACCCGGCCATTTTCGACGCGCTCATCATCACCGCCCCAGCAGCCAAAACGGCGGAGCTACTTGCCAAAGTCTCGCCAGCGCTTTCAACCGAACTGCGCGGCATTCCCTACGCCGGCAGCAGCGTCGTCTCCGTCGGCTATCGCCGTGATCAATTCGCCCGTCCGCCTGAAGGATTTGGGCTCGTCGTGCCGGCCGTCGAAGGCCGCCGGATCATCGCCGTGAGTCACAGCAGCAACAAATTCCCCGGCCGCGCGCCGGACGATAGTGTGCTGCTGCGAGTCTTCGTGGGCGGTGCGTTGCAGCCCGAGCTTGCCAACTTGCCGGACGATGAATTACTTCGGATCACCGAAGATGAATTGCGTGAGCTGTACGGCCTGCAAGGCTCGCCGCGCGTCATGCTCGTCGCCCGCTGGGAGCGCGCGATGCCGCAGTATCATCTCGGCCACGTCGAGCGCGTCGCGCGGATCGAAGCGTTAACTGCCAAATTGCCGGGCCTGGCTCTCGCCGGTGCCGCTTATCGCGGCGTGGGGATTCCGCAATGTTGTGCCGAGGGGGAGCGCGCAGCGGAGCTGCTGGGATTGGGGATTCGGGTTTAGGGATTGGGGGAAATACGTTATGGGCATTTCCCCTAATCCCCAACCCCGAATCCCGTGCCTTTGGCACTCCCTTTTCATCGCGCACTTTCTTATAATCCAGCCTGATCGCAAACCATTTCTCTCCAGAAATTGCTATGAAAATTCACGAATTCCAGGGCAAGCAAGTCCTTCGCCAAGCCGGCGTTAATGTCCCCAAGTCCATCGTCGCCCGCTCGGCCGAAGAAGCGAGCAAAGCCTTTGCCGATCTCGGCGGACCACTGGCCGTGGTGAAAGCGCAGATCCATGCCGGCGGCCGCGGCAAGGGAACGATCAAGACCAACCCGAGCCAGCGCGGCGTGCAACTGGTCAAAAGCGCGAGCGACGCGGCAACCGTCGCCGGCAACATCCTCGGCCACGAACTCGTCACGATCCAAACAGGACCCGCCGGCCAACAGGTGCGGCAAGTTCTAGTCGAAGCCGGCTGCGACATCGACCGCGAGTTGTACTTGGCCATCCTGGTCGATCGCGCCGTGAAGAGCGCCGTCCTCATCGCCAGCGCCGCGGGCGGAATGAACATCGAAGAAGTCGCGCATGACACACCGGAGAAAATCTTCAACGAAAAATTCCACCCGGACCAAGGCCTGTTCCCGTTCCAAGTTCGCAAGCTCAGCAAGAAGCTTGGCCTGACCGGTGCCGCGGCGAAGAGCGCGGGCAAGTTCTTTAACGACCTTTGCAAGGTCTTTGTCGTGCAAGATTGCTCGATGCTCGAAATCAATCCGCTGGTCGTGACCAAGAGCGGCGAGCTGATTTGCCTCGATTGCAAGATGACCTTCGACGACAACGCGCTCTTCCGCCATCCGGCGTTGCTCGAGCTGCGCGACCTGGCCGAAGAAGAACCGACCGAAGTCCGCGCCGCGGATGCCGGCCTGAGCTACGTGAAGCTCGACGGCAACATCGGCTGCCTAGTCAACGGGGCCGGGCTGGCGATGAGCACGATGGACTTGATCTTCTTGCATGGCGGCTCGCCGGCGAACTTCCTTGACGTCGGCGGCGGTGCGAATGTCGAAACGGTGACCGAAGCGTTCAAGATTTTGCTCGCCGACAAGAACGTCAAGGGCGTACTCGTTAACATCTTTGGCGGGATCATGAAGTGCACGACGATTGCCACGGCGATTGTCGCGGCGTTCAAGACGGTCGGCTTCAACGTCCCGCTGGTCGTCCGCCTCGAAGGAACCGAAGTCGCCGAAGGCCGCAAAATCCTGGCCGACAGCGGCGCGGCGATCATCACGGCCGAAGGGCTAACTGACGCGGCGCAGAAGATTGTCGTGGCGGTGAAGAAGGCCGGCTAGTTTATTAACTGCGCACTACTCAAGTATTTCAGTCCACACTTTGAATTCAAGGAAAAAGGGAAAAGGAAAAAGGTAGTGATTCCAAACGACTACTGAAACTTCCACCTTTTCCCTTTTTCCTTTTCCCTTGCTTAAAAACCACTCGACATGTCCATTCTGATCAACAAAGACACGCGCGTTATCTGCCAAGGCATCACCGGCAACGTCGGCCAATTCCATACCAAGGGGTGCAAGGAGTACGGCACCAAAATGGTCGGCGGCGTCACGCCGGGCAAGGCTGGCCAAACCGTCGAAGGGTTGCCCGTCTTTGACACCGTCGAAGAGGCCGTGAAGCAAACCGGCGCCAACGCGACGATGATCTTCGTCCCGCCGGCGTTCACCGCCGACGCGATTCTCGAAGCGGTCGACGCCGGGATCGGCGTGATCTGTGCGATCACCGAAGGCGTGCCGGTCCTCGACATGGCCCGCGTTTATCCGATCGTCAAGGCGAGCAAGAGTGTCCTCATCGGCCCGAACTGCCCCGGCGTCATCACGCCCGGCGAATGCAAGATCGGCATCATGCCCGGTTACATTCACAAGCCCGGCAGCATTGGCGTCATCAGCCGGTCTGGCACGTTGACCTACGAAGCGGTGTGGCAATTGACGAGCCTCGGCCTCGGCCAATCGACGTGCGTCGGCATCGGCGGCGACCCGATCGTCGGGACGTCGCAGATCGATCTCCTCAAGATGTTCCAAGACGATCCGCAAACCGAAGCGATCTTGATGATCGGCGAAATCGGCGGGACGGCCGAAGAAGAGGCAGCCGAGTTCGCGAAGAAGAACGTCAAGAAACCGCTCGCTTCGTTCATCGCCGGCCAAACGGCTCCGCCGGGCAAACGCATGGGCCACGCGGGGGCAATCATCAGCGGCGGCAAAGGAACAGCCGCCGACAAGATCGCGGCGCTCAAAGACGCCGGCTTCGAAATCAGCAACGGCCCCGCGGACATGGGTGCTGCGATTCAGCGGGCGATCAAGCGGGGGCGGTAATTGTAGCTGAAGTCGTGAGACTTCAGATCTTAGCGCACTGCGGGACATCCAAGGTCTTACGACCTTGGCTACAGTTTATTTTCGGCCGCGCGCATTAATACAATGAACCCCTACGAATCGCCGGAGACGCAAGAGCCGCTTCAACCTCCGGAACGTCCGCCGCTGCCGGAAGACGAGCAGCCGATCTTCGCGGGCAAACTCTTTCGCTATCTCGGGCTCGCCGCGGTGATCGGCTTGGTGGTGTTCTTAGCGATGCTGGCCTGGGCAATTCTCAGTATCGCGCCGCCGGATTGAGAGCAGTCACCGCGTGATTCACGGATTAAACTTCCCCAAGCACGCCGCGAAGAGCGTCTTGAGCACGTCCCAATTCCCGCGCAGGCCGCTGATCTTCGTCGGGATCGCTTCATCGCGCGGGTAGCGGCGCGTCGTGGGCAATTCCTTGACGCGGTACTTGAGCCGCGGGACGCGATACGAGAGATAGGCCAGCAGTTCGTAACGCATGAAGATGTCACGAAACGGCAGAACCGCGGGATCCAGCAGCATCTTGCGGCTATAGGCTCGATAGCCCTGCGTTGTATCGGTCCAATGAAAGCCCGACGCGAGCGAGAGCAACGGCGCGTGAATCACGCGAATTGCGATCCAGCGCGAAAGCGGTGTATTATCGGCGACGCCGCCAGGGATAAAGCGCGAAGCCTGCAAGAAATCCCAGCCTTCTTCGAGGGCGCGGATAAAGTCCGGAATCGTCGCCGGATCGTCCTTGTCGTTGCCGTCGATGGTGACAATTCCGTCGTATCCTTCACGCAGCGCGTAAGCGTAGGCACAGCGGAGCTGCGCGCTGAGTTTGCCGGGGCCGGTCTTGGTGAGCAGCGCGCGGACATTGACGCTGCGCAAGAAGTCTTCGGCGAGCGAGCCGTCTTTGCTGCCGCCGTCGATCAGGATGATGTCGGCTTGCTCGGCGACGCGCAGCTCAGCCATGCTGCGCAGCAAACGCCGAATTCGCTCGCCTTCGTTGATGACCGGAATCACGACGCAGTATTTGTGCTGTTTGGCAAAGTAAACGTCCTGACGAAATTCGGGGACTTGCCAGTGTTGATCCGAAAGTTGCTGATCTGAAAGTTGCGAATTTGAAATTTGTGGCGGCACGGCTTACTCCAAGTAGAAATCACGCAACACATGACAAGCCGTGCGCAACTGAGTCAGGTTCTGTTCATTTTCGGGGGCCGAACGCATCTCGATCGAGACATGCCCATCGTAGCCATGCTCGCGGAGCAGACTCGCGATGAGTTTGTGATTGATAACATCGCGGCCAACGGGTGCCAGCGACGGTTCCGAGATGTGGACGTGCTGGACTTGCGAAATGACACGCGGAATCGTCACCGCCGGGTCTTCGCCGTTGAGCAGCATGATGCCCGTGTCGAGGTTGATCCCGAAACCAGCGGACTTGACGCGCTCAGCTTCGTCAAACGCCTCGGTTGTCAGCAAGACAAAGTTGCAATCATACGCCGCGGGATTCGGTTCCAAGCAAAACACGATGCCCAACTCGGCCGCGACACGGGCGAGTTCTTGCCACGCCGCCAAGGACTCGCGGGCGATGTGCTCCGCGCTGAGTTCACGCGAATCGCGATTCTTCGGCGAGCCGAAGACATAACGCTTCGCGCCCAATCGCGCGCCAAGCCGCAAGATGCCGGCCGTGTAGTCAACGCATTCTTTGCGTGATTCGGGCGTCTTGAGAAGCTGCAACTGCGGCTGGCCGAAGAGCAACGCCTGCATCGCGACGATGCTAATGCCGCGATCTTGCCACGCTTGGCGCACGCGATCAATTTCCTCGGGCGTGGCTTCGAGCGGTTTTGGAAAATACTTCGTGGGCGCGCATTCGATTGCGCGGATGCCAAACTCGTGCAAGAGTTCGGCGACTTCAGCATCCTGGCTTGGGTCCCAGGCAATATTCGAGATAGCGGCTTGCAACATGCGGCGGTTACTTCGGGAGTTGAGATTGAACAAACTGACGAATCCGGGTGTACGCTTCGTCCGCATCATAAAGATATCCGCCGCTCCCGCCCAGGGCGGCGTCATGAATCGTGCGCATATCGTAGCGCACCGGCCCATTGGCCGTCGTGTTGGTGAACTCGCGCTCGAAGCAGCGCCGCGCGATCTCCGCGACCAGGATCGGGGCCGTCGCAAAGTTGACCAGCGAGAGCTTGGCCTTTAATGAGTTTTCAATATCGCTCCACAACCGCGAGAGATCGTAAAACTGAAACTCGCTGCGGTGATCGGTCCAGTCGAGACAATTGTCGTGCAGCAAATCGTAGAGGAAGTTTTTCTTCAAACCCTCGCCAAACAGCGCCGGCAGGCGAATGATACATGCCCCGGGAAATGTCTCGGCGGCGAAATCTTCGAGTTCCAAACGATGCAGCCCATAGGGCTGCAAGTTCTCGCGCGGCGGAACGGTATTTTCATCGACGTCCCGCGGCTCGCGGTAGACATCGACGGTGGAAATCAGCACGAACTTCTGCGCGCGGCATTGTTTGAGCGCGTCTTTCAGCTTTCGCAGATTCTCGCGGTCGGCGGCTGGTTCTTTGTTGGCTTTCCATTTTTCGGCCGGCGCGCCGGCGCAGACGAGCAACTCGAACTCGCGTCCTGCGATTTCTTGAATGTTGCGCGAATGGTATTCTTGGTCGAACGAGCGCTGCCGCAGCAGTGTCCCGCCGACAAAACCCGTGGCCCCGATTAAACCCGAACTCATGAATCGGCCTCGACGACGTTGAGGAGTTGACGATCGTTGATCGTGCTAACCGAACTCTGTTCTTGATACTCGATGAAATACAGCGGCCGATCCTTGGTCTCTTCCAAAATCCGCGCGACGTACTCCGACAGCACCGACATAATGATGAACAAGCAGAAAAACATCGTACTCAACACGACCGACGTCGTCAGCCAGCCTTCGGCGATCTGTTGCTTAAAAAGCGCAATCATCAAGACATAGCCCAAGTACAGCAGGTTGAAGAAACTCGCCAAGAGCCCCAACCCCGCGGCGAAGCGCAACGGCGCGGCCGAGTTCGAGATCACCAGATCCAGCGACCGGCGAATGCCTCGCACGACACCGCTGCGGCGATGAAATTGTTCCGCGCGGGGGGAGACTTGGCAATCGATCACGACCTTGCGAAAGCCGAGCAGTTCGGAAAAATAACGGACGTGCCGGCGGCGATCCTTCATCTTGCAAATCGCGTTCACCGCCTTGCGCGTCAGCAGCCGAAAGTCCGACTCCTCGGGATTCAGCTTTCGGCCCAGGAGCTTGCTCGCCAGTTTGTAATACATGCTTCGGCCCCAGCGCTGCGTCGGCCCCCCCTGGCGCCGCGCGATCACCATCTCGGTCTCGGGCGTGGCCGCCTCGATCAGCCGCAGCACATCATTGGGAGAATCCAAGTACGGGTCCATCAAGATGCAGTAATCCCCGATCGTGTGATTCAGCGCGGCGGAGATCCCGATTTCGGTATCGTGGCAATTCGACAGTCGGATCAGCCGCAGGTTGGGGTAGCTCTTCATCAAGTCCCGCAACACCGCGACCGTTTCGTCCTCGGAGGCCAAATCGACGAACAGAATTTCATAAAACGCATATTCGCGGCTCAACAGCGCGGTCAACTCCGTCACGACTTCGCGCAGGATGGCGGCGTCGTTGCGGACCACGATGGCGATGCCGATCATCGTATCGGATTGCATAAGCGGCGACCTAATGCGGGCAAAAAAAGGACGAAATGCAAATGGCTTTTCAGCTTGGAAATCGAGCTTCTCCTACGGATGGGCATACCATCCGCAGGCTTGGGTTGGCGCTGAAACAGTTTTTTCTGAAATCAGGAAAATGATGCGTGCGATCCTCTCATGAATTCGCTGTCATAGCGTGCGGTGACGTCGCCATCGCCTGACACACATCAAAAATGTTGTCGATCTTTCCGCCCAGCACCAAATTTAATCCGGGGTACGCGTAGTTGCGGCGGAGCAAGATCGGGCGGCCGTCGTTGCGCTCGTTGCGCGTGAGGACCGTTTTGGTTTGCACCAGCGAACGAACGTACTCGCAGCCGCGCACCAAGGGAACATACCGCAACGCATCTTGCCGCATTTTGACGAAATTGCTGCGGATTGTCTGCGCCTGCATGTAGCGTTCGGGATCGCGGTCAAGGAGTGCATCCTGCCACGACTCATGCGGCGTGTAGCGCACATGGCTGAAGCTATGCAACTGCTCGGCCGGAAACGGCATCAGCGAAAAGTACGGCCCGTCCATGATCGTGATGCCGAGTTCTTGCAACTCGCGCGGCACGCGCACGAGGGACATCTCGGCGACCTCATGCTTGAGCGGCAAGAGCGGCAGTGCCGACCGTCGCAGAAGCGTGTTCAACTGCGAATAGCCGCAGGCAAAAACTTCGTCCGCCAATTGTTCGCCGCCGGCAAACAACTCGACCGCGATTCGGCCATCGGCGCGCTGGCTTAGACGCTCGACCCGAGTGGAGTAACGCAACGCCACGCGGCTCGTTTCAAATTCGCCGAGCAGCATCTGCCGGAGCTTCACGGCGTCGAATGCGTACTCTTGCGTCTCGAATACTTCTTCGACCAGTTCGGGATCGAAGTATTGGCGATACTTCTTTGGCGCGGTTTTCAATGGTGCGCCGATTCGCTCGCAAAAAGTCTGAAACTGCGCGGCGCTGACCAGACTATCTCGCCGAGCAATTCCGTAGAGCTTCACGAAATCGCGGTAGACGCTCGATGCAAAGATTTGGCAGAACTTCTGAAAATTCGCCACGCACCGCACGCCGGTGATCATGCTCCGCGGGTAGTGATAACCCTGGTGGATGCGCGCCTGATTGTTGTAGCTCGCCCGCATCAGCAGCGTGTCGTCCGACTCGAACAGCGTCACGCGTCCGCCGAAATGATCCAGATACAGGGCAATGACACAGCCATAAAATCCGCCGCCAATAATGGCGTAAGATCGCCCCGCGATGCCGCGTGCGAACGAACTATCAGCGTATTCATCGAAGAACGAACGGAGTTGCATCGAGGTCAAACGATCACAAGGGAGGACGTGTTTCTCTATTATCGCAGACTTCGAGCGAATGGCCTAGGAAGATGTCACGGCCGCAGCGAAAACCGCCGCGGACCAACGCCAAAGTGCCTACAACGGTTACAACCGGAACTTGGGTGCTGTCACAGGGGCAATTTCGGGTGATGAAAACGTGTCAGAAATATTAGGTTTCTGTTGTCGCATAAAAAAGTTTCCTGGAACATTTTCTTCATCAGCAAAAAGCTTCTGAGCGAAAAAGCCGAATTCCACCGGACATATTCTGTAGCAATTTTCCCGAAATATCGCTGGGGGATGAAGTCCGTTGCTGTGTTTCGTCCAAGGATCAACGCGGTAACGGGGTCTGATTACTCCCCCAACCCAGGGACCTGGTCCCACCCATTACAATCATGAAGATTTCTTTGCCTGCTGCCCTGTTGATGCTTCTCGCGACGGCCGGATTCCATCCCGGACACGCCGCCGAAGTTCTAGCTCCTTCTCTGCCAGCGAATGCTACAGCGAGCAGCCGCGAAACGGCAACGGTCAAACCCGTTGCCTGGCCGCACGAGGGAAGCGACCTGCCGCACGACGAGAGTGTGACGTACGGAACGCTGCCGAACGGTTTGCGTTACGCGATCATGCCCACCAAGGCGCAGCCCGGCCGCGCGAGCCTGCGGATGCAGATCGCCGTGGGTTCGTTGTACGAACAAGCCAACGAGCAAGGGATCGCGCACTTCCTCGAACACATGGCGTTCAACGGGATGCGCCGCTTCCCCGCCGGCCAAACAATCGAAATCTTTCAACGGCTGGGCATGAATTTCGGCGCGCACAACAACGCGCACACGAACTTCGACGAAACAACGTACGAAATGGATTTGCCACGCGCCGGCGCTGATGAAACCGCCGTGGTGATGCAATACTTCCGTGATGTGCTCGATGGTATGAACTTGGACGCCAAGGAAATCGACAAAGAACGCGGGGTGATCTTGCGCGAAATGAGCACGCGCGATACATCGGGTCTCCGCATCCTGCGTGCCGCGTACGAGTACACCATGCCCGACACGCTCTACCCGCAGCGCTTTCCGATCGGGACAGTCGAGTGTATTTCGAAGATGCCGCGCGAACGGTTTGTCGAGTTTTACCAGGCCTGGTATCGACCGGAACGAACCACGCTCGTCGTGACGGGCGATGTCAAAGTGAATGAAATTCAGGCGCTCATCGAACAGGAATTTGCCGCTGCTGCGGCCAGCGGGCCAGGGCGAGCCGAACCGAATCTGGGCCAGCTCACCACCGGCCAAGGGGTGACCGCCCGCTGGGCGACGCTCCGCGACGCTTCGTCAACCACCGTCTCGATCGCCAACTATCGGCTGCTCAAGAAGCAAGCTGATACGCTCGCCAAGCAAAAAACGGAACTCGCCGAAATTCTCCCGCACCTGATGCTTAATCGGCGATTCGCGAAGCTGGCCGCGGCACCCGGCGCACTGTTTAGCGCAGCCAGGGCGGGGCGCGAAGTCTCGTCCTTCATTTTCTGCGAGACCAGCGTCACGGCGAATTGCGAACCGAGCAAAGCGCTTGAAGTAACCGCGTTGCTAGAAAACGAAATCCGCCGCGCTGTCGAGCATGGCTTCAGCAAGAAGGAATACCAAGAAGTGAAAGAGCTGCTCATGTCCAGCGTCGCGAATCTGGTCAGCCAGGCCGAAACGCGCAGCCCCGTGGCCTTGGCCGAAGGGCTGCTCGATTCGTTGCACAAGAACGAAGTCTTCCTCAGCCCGGCTCAAGGGTTGGCCACGGCTCCGGAGATATTCGCCGCCATTGACGAGCGTGTCTGCAGCGAAGCCTTCCGCGCTCAATGGAAAAACGACGACATTCGCATCATGGTCTGCAGCAACAAACCGGCCGAAGACGCGATCGCGGCGCAGCTTGTCGCCGCCTACAAAGCCAGCAGCCAAACGACGGTTGCCGCTCCCGCCGACGCCGCGAAAAACACCTGGGCCTACACCGATTTCGGCACGCCGGGCAAGATCGTTGCCCGCAAGACGCATGAAGACCTCGGCCTGATTCAAGCGACCTTTGCTAACAATGTGCGGCTCAACATCAAGCGCACGGACTTCAAAAAGAACTCGGCCAATGTCGGCGTCAGCTTCGGCGGCGGGCTGCTCGAAGCCCCCAACGACAAGCCAGGGCTCGCGCTCTTCACCAAGGGGAACTTCATCAGTGGCGGTGTCAAGAAACACACGCTCCAAGAGCTCTGCCGGGCGCTTGCGGGCAAGGAGACGAATGTGCAGTTCGTGATCGACGAAGATGCCTTTCTCCTCGGCGGCCCCTGTGCGACAAAAGACTTGGAAACACAGTTGCAAACCTGCATGGCGTACCTGACCGAACCGGCGTTCCGCCAAGAATCGGCCGACATTTACCAAAAGTCGGCGGACGGTCTCTACTCGCAGTTGGAACACAGCCTCGAAGGGATGATTCAACGCCATGTGACGTCATTCTTTCGCGGCGGAGATTCCCGCTGGGGAACGCCGGATCGCGAAGCGCTCCGCAGCCGCACGATCGACGAGATGAAAGCTTGGCTCGCCAAGCCGCTCAGCAGCGGGTACATGGAAGTCACCATCGTCGGCGACGTCGATCCCGATCAAGTGCTTGAACTGGCCGCCAAGACATTCGGCACGTTGCCCGAACGCGATGCTCAGAAGCCGGAGTACAAGGAGGCCCGCGTCGTCAACTTCCCCAAGACGCCGCAGATTCAGAATTTTAGCTTCACCGCCGAAACGCTCCGTTCGATGGTCGTGGTGGCCTGGCCGACGGCCGACGCTCAGAACTTTGCCCGCAGTTGCCAACTCAGTATCTTGAGCGAAATCCTGGGCGACCGGCTGCGTTTGAAGATTCGTGAAGAGCTCGGAGCGGCCTACTCGCCGAGTGTTAACAACTTCGAAAGCTCGGCCCTCAAGGATTTCGGGATGATCGGGGCCGAGTTGGTCGTCGATCCGAAGCAAGCAACCGAGATCGGCAAGTTGGTCACGACGATTGCCGAGGACCTCCGCAACGGAGCGATCAGCGACGACGAGTTCGACCGCGCAATCAAGCCGATCCTGAACAACGTCTCGGCATCCGTTCGCAGCAACGGTTACTGGATGGGCGTGCTGGGCTTGTGCCAAAGCCAGCCGAAGTTGCTCGACGATGCCCGCCAGTTGGCCGAGATCTACAAGAAGACGACGAAGGAAGATATCCAAGCCCTGGCCAAGGCTTACTTGTCCGCGGACCGCGCAGCCATCGTGACGCTGATCCCCGAGAAGGCCGGTGAATCCACGTCAGCCCTGCCAGGAAAGGAGGCCACCCGCTAAGCAACGCACACAACTCAACTCGACGACCGAGGCGGCGTGTTCAACGGAACACGGCCGCCGTGGTTGTTTTATCAGCGCAAAGTTTATTGACGCACGAATTTGTCTGAAGATCGGCTGAAGCAAATTGAAACACGATGTCGTCAGTTCGATTTTCATTTCCAACGCAATTTTCGATATTCGCCCTTTTTTCATATAAAAATGGACAGTCTCGCCCCAAATGTCGAGACATTCTCCAAGACGCTGTGTTAAACAGAATACTAATCTAACGACCGTTCGATTCAGTCATTGCATGAGGCAACGATTCGGATTTGATCGGCAAAATCTCTTCGTCTGAGTGCGTGATGCGTGTCTGGAATGTCGGAATCGTAGGCGGTGGTCCTGGCGGACTGATGACGGCGTATGCGCTGCAGAAGCTGGCGAGCGAGCCCGTGCGCACGACGATCTTCGAAGCGTCGCCGCGCCTCGGCGGGAAGATTCTGACGCCGGAGTTTCAAGCCCATCGCGTGCGCTATGAAGCCGGCGCCGCCGAGTTCTACGACTACTCGCAATTCGATGACGACCCGCTCAAGGATTTGATCGCCGAACTCGGCTTGCCGATTCGTCCGATGGGCGGACCGGCCGTGGTGTTGAACCAGAGGATCCTGTCGAACCTGGACGATATTCGCCACGAGCTCGGTCCGCGCGGGACACAAGCAATGCTCGAGTTCGACCGCAGGGCCAAGGATCAAATCACGCCGCAAGAGTTTTATCATTCGGATCATCCCGAAGGCGATCCCACGCCGCCCGAGAAGTTTCGCTTTGACAAATTGATCACGGCCATCGGCGATGATCAAGCGCGGTCGTACGTCGAATGCTTAATCCACAGCGATCTGGCGACGGAGCCGGCGCGGACGAGCGTCTGTTACGGCCTGCAGAATTATCTGATGAACGATCCGGCGTACATGGCGTTGTATGGGATCGAAGGGGGCAATGAACGCTTGCCGATCGAATTGGCCGCGCGCTTGAATGCCACGATCATGATGGAGCAACCTGTGCAGGCAATCGCGCGAGCGGCGAATGGCAAGATATCCGTGACCTCGACCAATCGCCAGGCGAATTCGACAGGAGTACCTCGCCAAGATGAATTCGACTTTGTCATCGTCGCGCTGCCGCTGGCCCACTTGAACTCGATCACATACACGGGCGAGCGGCTGGCAGGTGCCATTCAACGGCATAACGACTATTACGATTTTCCAGCGCATTACTTGCGCATCACGATTCTCTTCGAGCAGCCGTTCTGGCGCGATGCGTTTAGCGATTCGTATTGGATGCTCGATCATTTCGGAGGCTGCTGTCTTTACGATGAGTCGTCGCGTGTTCCGGGTAGCACACACGGCGTCCTCGGTTGGCTGCTCGGAGGCGAAGCGGCGCGCGACATGAGCCGCCGCAGCGACGCGGAACTGATCGCCGCGGCGCTCGATTCGCTGCCCGAGTTTCTGCGTCATGGCCGTCACGATTTCATCGAGGGCCGCGTTCATCGCTGGATCGGCGCGGTCAATGGGCTGCCCGGCGGACTCGTCGCTAAGAACCACGACCAACGGCATCAGCCGGAACCGGCGGAGCATCCGAATTTGTTTTTGGTCGGCGATTACATGTTCGATTCGACGCTGAATGGCGTGCTTGACTCGGCCGATTATGTCGCGGCGTGGATTGCAGCGAACATTGCCGAGGGGGAGCATTCGCGGCCGCCGAAAAGCGAGAAGCCAAAAGCAACCCGGCGTCAACTAGTGTCGCAGACTGTTTGATTCACGACGCTCTCCTGCGGATGGGCATACCATCCGCAGGCTTGGGTTGGCGCTGAATGTGTCTGCTGGGTGATGAGGTTCCAGCCACAAACGATCTGATTTTAGAATCTGCGGTTTGATTTTTTCCATTTGCTGTTACGCTCTAGGAATTCCGGATGATCGCGCACAATACCCAAGGCATCGGCATGGCCGACGAGGCAGACAATCCCCGCGGGTCACTCCCCCCGGGAACCGTCATTCAGCAAATCGCGTACGTCACGGAACCAACCGGGGATCAGGCCGTGCTCGTCGAGTTTCCCGCGCCGCTCGCGCGCCGCGCGGTGTTGGTCAAGAACTTGCCGCACTCGAAAGATGCCCTAGTCGCGGGCCAACTCTCGATCATGATCGTCCCCGCCGCGGGCCGCGATCTCGATCCGGAATCGGAAAACGCTACGCTCGCGCAGATGCGCACCTGGGTCGAAGCCGCGGCCCCGAATCTTCCGCCGAGTCAGCTTCTGACGCTGCAAAACGCACGGATCTTTTGGTCGCCGGAGCGAATTGCGATTCTCGCTCCAGCCGAGCGTTTGGAAACAGTACGCGAGGCCTTGATCGAAGCGACATTTTACGAGGCCGAAGTCTCGGCCATCGAGCGGCAACTCGGCACGGCCTGGCCGCAATTGGAAAAAGACATGCCGCTGGCATTTGAGTTCGAAGCCAGTTCGATCCCGCTGCGCAAACAACTCCGCCGCCGGTTTCAAGAGGTGCTGTTGCTCCGCGCGAAATTGGCGCGGCTCGGGCCGCATGTCCATTGCCCGCACTTGCATCCGCCGACGCTGGCGAGTCAAATCGGCGAGCGTTTGCGCGAACGCACGCGGCTGGTTCATCGCCACGAATTTCTTGCCGAGCAAGTCGAGGTCTTTGAGCGCGTTTATGAAATGTGCGGCCAAAAAGCGAGCGACTTCATGCTCGCCCGCCAGGGTCACCTGCTCGAGTGGGTCTTGATCATTTTGTTGGCCATTTCGACGTTGTTTACATTATTCGAGGTCATGTCGTCCGCCAAGACAGCGTCCCCCTCCGCGACGCCGAGCTCGGCAACGGCAGGAAACGCCGACGAATCGCAGAAGCCAGCCGCTGACACGAAGACGGCTCCGATCATTTCTCCCGCTGGCAAACGTTAAGCGTCAATCGACTCCTCCGTAATGCGCTATTCTTCGATCGACATTCTTCGCACCATCGCCATCCAAGTGATGGTGTTCGTGCATTTCAGCGAAAATCTTTCCGGCTACACGCCGCCGATCACGGGTCTCGGCGCGCCGTTGTTTGCAATTCTCTCGGGCGTCAGTTATTTCCTCTGGGTCCGCGGTCAGCAAGAACGCGGCCGGAGCGAAGAGGAAATCTCCAAGGTCTCCATCCGCCGCGGACTGTTCGTCTTCGGCGTGGGGCTCGCGTTCAATGTGCTGGTCTGGATGCCCGAAGGGATGTTCAACTGGGATGTGCTGACGTTCATCGGCTCGGCGCTATTGGTACTGAACTTAATTCGGCATCTCCCGGTGTCGCTAATCATTTTCACAGCCGCGCTCGTGTTGCTAGTCAGCCCGGCGTTGAGAATCCAAAACGAATACCCGCTGTATTGGGAAAATGTTTATTTCGATCATGACGGGACGCTCTCCGACGTCGTGCGCGGCTATTTTGTAACGGGCTATTTTCCAATTTTCCCCTGGCTCGCGTTCTCGTTGAGCGGCTTTGCGACGGCGGCGGTGTTGTTTGCCAAAGATGCGGACGAGGCGGAACTCACCGAGAACAAAGCCGTGCCGCGTGTTTTCCCGCTCCGCATCTTCACCACCGGCTGCTCCCTGCTCGCCGCGGGTATAATGGCCTATTTCTTGCGGCCTTATTTGCCGGAAATGCTCGGTCAAAACTTCTTTGGCGGTTGGACGATGTTTCCTACGACGATCGAATACGCGCTCTCGATGATCGGCATCGATTTGATCTTGTTGAGCTTGTTGCACTACTTTGTCGATCTCAATCCCAACGTTCCTGAACGCGGACGCTGGCTCGATATTGCCAAAACGTTTAGCCAATACTCGCTAACAATTTATGTCCTGCATCACGTCGTGCATCTCTGGCCGCTGTGGATCTACGCGATGGCCAAGGGCGAGGAAGACCCGATGGAGTATTGGATGCAAGCGACAACGACGCCCGTAGCGCTGAGTTTAGCGGCCGTGTTTCTGGTCGCCTGTTTCTTCTTAATGCGCTGGATCGGCCCCGACCGGCGTTTTGGCATCGAGGCTTGGATGCGCTGGCTCTGTGATTGAAAGCGGAGTCGCAGCGGCAGCAGTTTTTTGTTGTCCGCTGTTCCCGCGTCTTTGATGCCATTTGATGCAGCCAAACAAGAGCAGTAACAGCGCCAGCGGCGCGAACCAAATCAGCTTTTTCCAGAGCGGTTGCTCGGGCCGATAAAACGCCATATACCGCGGCTTCAAAAACGAGTCGAGCGCCGCGGCTAGCGATTCTCCTCCGGCGACTTGCTTGAACAAGGCATCGTAGTCCAGCGTCGAGTATTGCAGCGATCGATTGCCGCTCGTGTAGAGCAGCTCGACGTTCTCCGGCAGCGATTGCTCCTTGCCGGCGGCAATCGTTCCGCGGCAAGCTTCCATAAACACCAGCGGAAACTGTATCTTTCCCTCACCCGCCGCAGCAAGCGCTTCGAAGTACCCGGCTTTGCTTACCCCGTATTGGATCAAGGCTGGCAAATCTTGCGGATCGCCATCCAGTGCCGCGAGCAGTAGCTCGCGCGTCGTGTGCTCGCTATGCCGTGACAGCCGCACCGTCAAAGCCCTATCCGGACTGCCGTGGGATTTGGTGATGAGCACAAAGCGATGCTTGGCCGGATCGTAACGCCGCGCCGCTTCGGCTAGCACGAGCTTCAAGACATCGTCCCGTACCAGCGGGTTGCTGCTGAGCACATAATCGGCACTCGGCGGTATGACCAATTCGCCCTCGGCAAATTGTTGCTTCGCCGCATCGTAGTAGCGGTACTTGCCCGCTTGGGCCAGGCGATTCGTGACGATCAGCGTGTCGAGTTTGCCGGCGGCGGCGATGGTGCCGGCTTCGATCGCCGCTTGTTCACGTTCGACCGCGGCGGGGAAAAGCGTTAAATCTTTCTTCAAGCCATCGGCGTACTTTTTCGTTTTATCGGCCGCGCCCGATTCCAGCCACTCGATGATCGTAGCGTAATTTTCCTGCTCGGCTTTGTTCGGCGAGGTTTCGTTGACGTACCAGAGGAAGACTTCGCGCAACGGTTCCGGAGCGGCAGTTTGTTCTGAACCGGCTGCAGGTACAGTTTCCGCCGCAGGAACCGCTTCGGCTGCTGGCACCGGTTCGGCAGTGGCGGCTGATTCGGCAACCGGCAACGACGCGGCGGTGTTCTCGGAAGTTTCTGTTTGCTTCTGGCCAGAAGCCAGAATGCCAGCAAACATCCACAAGACAAAAAATATCGCTGCGACCCGAAACGGAGCTACGGCGATGGATGGAATTGTGCGTGGCATAGGACATGCAACCAAGGGAGACGGAATCAACTCCGACTTCAGCGCGCGGCAAAATGCCGTCGTGAAGCGTGAATTAGCCGGCAATCTTTATCGTAGTTGCACTGACGATTTGCACGCGCAGGAGAACAGCCGCGATGTGCGAGAAATGCGCGTTTCGCCGAGGGAAATTCCGGTTATTAGGATTGCACCGCTTATGCAGGCCCGCTGGCTTTCACGAAATTGCTAAGCCGCAAGCCGGTGGGTAGTGCTTCAGTAGAATGAAGTGCTCTGGAGATTACGCAGCGGTGGCGGCCATGACCTGGACCAGCGTCTCGACCGTTTGCACGATTTGGTCTTCGGTGTGTTCCGCCGTGAGGAAGAACCGCACGCGCGCCGCTGTCTCGCGGACGGCTGGATACAAGATCGGACGGGCGTTGATGCCGCGTTCGAGCAACATCTGCGACACGAGCATCGCGCGGGCAGAACTGCCGACGATGACCGGAATCACCGGCGTGTCCCCGCTGTCGCCCGTGTCGAAGCCGGCGTCGTTGGCGAGCTTCAAGAACAGCTCCGACCGTTCGCGGAGTTGAGTCACGCGCCATGGTTCGCGTTGGATAACTCGAATCGATTCGAGCGCCGCGGCCGCATTCGGCGGCGACGTGGCCGTCGAAAAGACAAACGCCGGCGTCGTGTAGCTCAGGTAATTGATCAACCGTTCGTGCCCGGCAAGATACCCGCCGCCGGCGCCGAGCGCCTTGCTGATCGTTCCCATCCAGATGTCGCCGTCGTTCGGATCGACGCCGAAGAACTCGCAAATGCCGCGGCCGCCGGGTCCCATCGTGCCGACGGAATGCGCTTCGTCGACGTAGAGCATCGCGTTGTGGCGTTTCTTGATTTCGATAAACTTCGGCAGGTCCGGATAGTCGCCGTCCATGCTGTAGACGCCTTCGATCGCCACGATCACGCGGCGATATTGCGAACGCATGTCGCGGAGCAAACCATCGAGCAGGGTGTGATCGTTGTGGCGGAACGAGCGCTTCGTTGCCTTCGAAGCACCCGCGCCGTTGATGATGCTGTTGTGGGCCAGTTCGTCGTACAGGATCAGATCGCCTTCGCCAAACAAATGCGGGAACAGCGAATGGTTCGTGCCGTAACCGCAGGGGAACGTGACTGCCCGTTCGGTGCCGACGAAAGCCGCGAGCTCGCGGTCCAAATCATCGAGCGTTGTATTGTTGCCGCCGACCATCCGGCTGGCCGAGGCGCTGCAACCAAAACGATCGATCGCGTCTTTGGCTGCTTGCTTGACATCAGGGTGGCCAGCCAGGCCGAGATAGTCGAAGCTGGTAAAGTTGATCGTCTCGCGCCCGGCGACCTTGGCGATGCGGCCTTCGACCCACTCGTTGGCATGCTTAAAAGGATTCTGTAGCCCGGCTTCTTTGATTTTTTCGAGCCGGTCTTCCAGCGCACGGATTTCCGGAAACGGATCGGCGTCTGTCGGCAGTGACTTGGGGGCTTTCGGCGTTGCGGCAACCGGAGTTGGCTGGCGATTCACGATCGCGCGGTCCACTTTGTCGAACATCCGCTCCGAGATACAGGTCACCAGATCTTCGCAGGTACGGACATCGCGGAGCCAATCGGGGTGAAAACGCATCCCGTAACGGCCTTCGATCCGGTTGATCGCATCCCACAGCCGATCGCCATGGATGCCCAACTCGGCCAGGACGGATTGGCTGTTCAACCGTTGTTTCATCGCGGCGGGGACGACTCGCTCCAGTTCCTCGATCACCACGCGGCTAATGACCGCCGGGGAATGGGCGCCGGGGTGTTTGCGGGTTTCGACCACCAGCCCAAGTTGCTGGGATCGCGTGAGAGAGACTTCAGAGGGAGCTTCCGAGATTGGGGTCGAGACTTCGTCCGCACGAACGTCGTTGGATACTGCAATGCTATGGCCCACAGAATGATCCCTCATTTAGGCGAAAGAAACTGAAATCCGTCGAAAACTCTAGCTCACGATTAGCGTCGAGGACGGGAGATTTCAAAAAATTATACCCAATTTTTTGGGGTCTTGGGCGTTACAATCCCACCTTGCTCGAGGTTTTGGACTGTGCGATTTCAGGTGAAAACTTTGTTCCAAAAACCATTGTGATCACGCAAGTGTTTGTAGTAAAAAGACTTATGGAAATTTCAATTCGTGAAATAACGTAGAAACGTGGCAGCCGAATCGCCCGAGAGGCAGGTGAAACAATTTCCCAACAGGTCATCGAGCGAAACTACGCATTCATTCAACGCGACGCAATCATCCCACTTTAATAATCGTGGGTGCATTTCCTGTAAACTGGAAACGAACATCAGCGCGCAGGTTCACTTTTCTCAAAAGCAAAGATTCGGTTCCAATCCTTCTTCATGCTGATCACGGTCCAGCCCGCCTGCTTCGCCTTGTCATCGAGCGCCTGACTAAAGGTGCCAACCTTGGAGTCGGGCAACCCTCGGGCTGGTCCGTAGGCGTATTCCCGTTCGGCATCGTCATGCAGGACCAGCATCCCTAGCCGCGCGCCGCTGCCGGCAGTCGTGTATTCGAGCATCTCCTGATCCCCGGCCGTGTTGCCGAACGACGCATAGGGACGGCGGCCGATCATCAGATGAATCCCCTCGGGCTTGCCCGTCTTGTCGTCGTTGAGCAAGAGTTTTGGTTGCTTGATCAACTCGGGTTTGCCCGTCTTGTCGTAGCCGTACTTGGTTTCCCCGATTGACCCAACGACTTGCTCGGGCGGAATGCCATAGACGGCTTCGGCGAAGACCCGCACAAAGTCCTGGCCACCGCCCGTGACGATATACGTCTTGTAACCGTTGGCGCGGAGATACTTCAGCACTTCCTGCATCGGCTGATACGTCAGTTCTGTGTATGGCCGCTTGTAACGCGGGTGCTTGGCCGTGGCGAGCCATTCCTTGACCTGTTTCTGAAACTCTTCGACCGACATGCCGGAGAGCGCGGCGGCGAGAATTTCTTCGAGCGATTTCCAGGGCAACTTGGCGATCGCTTCGCGGTCGCCCGAGAGCACGGTCTTGAACGGTTCCTTGTCGCGCAATTCGGGTTTGGCTTTGACGATCGCCGGAACGCGGTCGAGGCAATACACCACTTGCGTGTAAATCGGATGCTCGACCCAGAGCGTACCATCCTGATCGAACGTCGCGATTCGTTCCGCCGGCGGGACGAATTGCGGACTCCCCTCGGCGGTCGTCGTTTGCACAAAATATAGGATCGCCTGCTTCGCGGGACCATAGTTCCACGAAGGGAGCGGATCCTGGGCAGGTGCCGCGATGGGGCAGGCGAACGCAAGCGCTAGCCCCGTTATCAATGTCAGAATAGTTTTGATCATCTGGTGCTCTTTGGTAAATCACGTGGCCAAGTCGCTGCGATCCAACGATTACTTCTTTTCAGGCGGCGAAGTCGATCCTTGCTGCTCGCGAAAGCTCCGCAGCATCAACCCGATCCCCGCCGCGATCATCCCGAGCATGAGCAGCAAGTGGCTCGTCTTGGTTGTCATCATGAACTGAACCCGGCTCAGGATTTCGATCACCAGGATCGCCAGCCCCAGATAAAACAGCACCCAGCCGCTCATTAGCTGGCTGTTGTAGAAGAGCAGCACCAAGCCGATGAAGACCGGCACGAAGAGGATGCCCGTCGAGGTCGTCGTGTAGTTCCCGCCCGTCATGCGGTTGAATCCGCCCGAGAGCCAGCCCATCTGCCCGCTGATCACCTGGACGCTGTCGAGAAAGAGATACAGTCCCACCGCGGCTAAGACGAGTCCTAGAAAAAACATCCCCGTCCCGCCCGGCGTACCGCCGGCGCCGCGGCGAATCTCTTCGTGAGCGCGGCGAATTTCTTCGATCGTGTTCGAATCGTCTGGCATGGCAGTTCAAGGAAGAGGCAGAAGTAAGCGTTGCCTTCATCGTAGTCCAAGCCCCGGATTCCGCCAAGAAAAGATACAAATACGAATACGGCCCACAGATAAACACCGATGGACGCAGATAAATAAAGAAGACAGAAAAACTCAGATCCAAAATGAATTTATCTGTGTGTATCGGTGTTCATCTGTGGCTGAATTTTGTATTGCATTTCTTAGACAGCTCGGCCTTTGCTGCTCGCCGTCGCGGCTTCCATGATCTTTTGCTCGGTTGCTTCGGCTCGAGAAAGTTCAGCGGTAAGGACGCCTTCGCTGAGCACCAGAATCCGATCGCTGACCGTAAGTAGCTCCGGCAGCTCACTCGACGTGACGATGATCGCCATGCCGGCTCGCGCGAGATCGTCCATCAACCGGTAGAGTTCGGTCTTCGCCCCGATGTCGACGCCGCGCGTGGGATCATCGAGCAAAAGAACGCGCGGGTTCGTGAGCAGCCAGCGCGCGATGATGCATTTCTGTTGGTTGCCGCCGCTGAGGCTCATGATCGAAGCCTCGGGCCCGGCGGTTTTGATCGCCAGATTCCTGATCTGCTCGCGCGTGGCTTCGTCTTCGCGGCCGCTGCTGATGATGCCGCCGCCGGCCAGTTCGCGCAGCCTACAAATCGTGATGTTTTCGCGGACCGTCATGTGGCTGAACAGCCCCAGCCGTTTGCGGTCTTCGGTGACGAGCGCGATGCCGGCTTGCTTGGCTTGAGCCGGATGGCGAAAGCGGCAAGGTTGGCCTTCGAGTAAAATCTCGCCCGTCGGGGCGAGCGGACTTGCACCGAACAAGCACTCGAGCAATTCCGTGCGCCCGGCTCCCATCAAACCGGCGATGCCCAGGATTTCGCCGCGCTTCAGGCGCAGGTTGATGTCCTTCAACCGATACCCGCGGGCATGACCGGGCCAGGCGAGCGAAAGGTTCCGCACTTCGAGCACGACATCGCCGTGCGCTGCGGCTGCGGAGCGTTCGCGCGGTTCGATGTCGCGGCCAACCATCAGGTGCGCGATTTCGCGCGGGTTGGTGTCCTTGCGGTTGAGCGTCTTCACGAAGCGGCCGTCGCGGAGGACGGTGATCCGATCGGCCAGGTGAAAGACCTCGTCCATCTTGTGCGAGATGTAGAGGATCGTCACGCCGCGCGCGCGAAGTTTGTCTATGACGCGGTAGAGCCGTGCGACTTCGGTTTCGGTCAGCGCGCTCGTTGGCTCGTCCATGATCAAGATGTCGGAGCGCAGCGACAGGGCCTTGGCGATTTCGACGAGTTGCTGATCCCCGACGCGGAGCGTTTCGACCAAGGCCCGCGCGGGGATCGGCGCATCGAGTTGGCCGAGCAGGTCCGCTGCGATGCCGTCCATCTCGCGCTGCTTGAGCAGCCCCAGCGCGCCGGTTAATTCGCGGCCGAGAAAGATATTGGCAGCAACCGAGAGCTGATCGACTAGGTTTAGTTCCTGGTGAATGATGCTCACGCCGGCGCGTTCGGCGTCGCGCGTGCCGCGGAAATCGACCTTATTTCCGCGAATCCAAAGCTCGCCATCATACCCGGCGATGACGCCCGACAGGATCTTCATGAGCGTGCTTTTGCCCGCCCCGTTTTCGCCCATCACGGCGTGAAGTTCGCCGGGTTGCACGTCGAAGCTGACATTATCGAGCGCGCGAACGGCGGCAAAGGATTTGCCGATGTGGCGGATCGAGATTAGCGGTTCGGTGCTCATCGTTTTGGCGATTCAGTTTGCTGAATAAAATTTGCTACGAATTGACTTGACCAATCTCGTACGACGGACTTCTAGTCCGTCGCAAATTTACGGGTATTTCGACGGACTAGAAGTCCGTCATACTGTCGAAACAGCGTCACGCCTTGGCCTGCTTCGTTTCCCAGATCCCGCGCCCAATCGCGGCCAGCACGGTAACGGAACCCAGCAGAATCGCGACCGTCAGATTCTTATAGAAGAACATCGAAACCGTGCCGACGAGCAATCCTAGGAACGGAATCGTGCTCCAGCCCAAAGCGCCGCTGAAGTACTGTTTTACCTGACTGCTGCGTTGGCTAAACGTCACGGCAAACACCACGACGATGCCGACGATCAGGCCTTCGTACACCTTGGAATCAGTGCCGATGATTTTCCCAATCGCGTCGATGACCGTGCTGAGGAACAAACAGCCCAGCATTGTGCCGGGGATTGTCCCGATGCCTCCCTTGAGGCTACAGCCGCCAATCACAGCCGCCGCGATCGCGTTGAGTTCGAACCCGAGCGCGTCGGACTCCGGCTTCGCGGCGCTTGTTTCGCCGAGAAATAACAAGCCCATCAAACTGGCACATACTGAGCCCAGGCAATACGCCAGCCACTTGAGCTTATCCGTGCGAATGCCACTGAGGAGCGCCGCCGTTTCGTTGCCGCCTAGAGCGTGCAATTGGCGTCCCCACACCGTGCGGCTCATCAGAAGCCAAAAGACGAGCACCAACACCGCAAAAATACTGACCAACGTCCACGGCGAAGTGAGCAATCTGATGACCCACTCTTCGTTCAGATTGATCTGGCCGCTATCGCTGAACAACTTGGCCAACCCCCGCGCCATGCTGCGCAACCCAACGAGCGTTGACAACGTGGCCACGAACGGCGGCAGGCCGATGCGCGTAATCAACCAGGCATGAAACGTCCCCACGAGTAAGCCGCCGAGCAACGCTCCGGCTGCTGCGAGCGCGACCGTTCCGCCTGACAGCGTCACCTCGGTATCTTTAAAGCCCGTCGGATCGAGGACCATCATGAAGCCGGCAAATAGCGTCGACGCCATGGCAATCATCGAACCGCTGGCTAGATCGATCCCGCCGCTAATGATGATGACCGAACTGCCAAGCGCGACGATGCCCAGAAGGATCGTTTGCCGCAGGATTTCTTGCGCGCAAACGCCCGGATAATTCAAATACGAGCGGTTTTGATCAGCGAACGTGGTGACAATCACCACGATTAGCCAAGCAACGAGGAGCTTGAATTCCAAGGTCCGCCAGGGACGCGCGACGGACGAATTCATGAACAGGTCAATCCGTATTTCTTGAGCCAATCTTGGAATTGCGGCAATGTCAAAAACTCGACCTTCGGTTTGATCGCGTCAAAGTCTGATTCCTTCAACGGGCTTCCCGTCGCCGGCACAACGATTTTAATTCCCGTGTCTTTGACGTTGCCTTCGGGGAAGATTTTCTTGATCGTGGCTTCGTCTTTGTTCAATTTGGCAAACGCCGTTTGGACGGTGAGATAACCCATCGCGTGAGGGTTCTGCACGACCATCACATCGATGTTTCCCTTGGCCATGTGCGTGATGGCGTTCTCCTCGGCATCAAAGGTCGCAACGGTGTATTTCGACTTGTCTTTTTGGATGGCCTCGGCAATGAGTGGCGCATTATAAGACCAGATCCCCACGAGCAAACTCAAGTCGGGGTACTTGACGATAACATCCGTCACATTTTTCTTAGCGATATCGCGCTTGCCGTCATCGAGCTTGCGTTCTTTTTCTTCGAACTTGTCCCCCAACACGGACTTGACGCCATCCATGCGCTGGACGGCGTTTTCCTGGGTATCCTTGCCGACGAACTGCACATACTCCGCGCCGTCTGGTTTCAACACCTTGGCCGCGGTGCCCAATGCCTTGCCGGCATTGAAATTGTCTGTGCCAATGTAGAAGTCGCGAAGCTCTTGCTTTTCTGGCGGCAGATCGCTGTCAAAGCAGATGATGATCACGCCCTTAGCGCGGAGCTTCTTCAGTTGCTCGGCCATCGCCTCGTTGTTAGCGTCGATCGGGGAAATCCCAACGGCCACGATGTCATCGCGCGTCAGATACTGTTTAAGTTTGTCGACTTGACCTTTGCCGCTGCCGTCGTTGTTGTCCATCGAGGCTTCGTAACCGGCGTCGGTCAGCTTGAGTTCCTTGACGGCGTCCTTGATCCCGCCGCGAGCCGCATCCCAAAACGGCGATTCCGTGTTGTTCAGCAGGATGATTTTCTTGGTCGGTTTGCCGCAACCGGTGAACGCGAGCAACCCGAGAAACAACAAAGCGCAGCCGCGCCAGCATGACGAGTGACGATTGGGCATCGATACGACCTTGCAAGCAAAGAAAAAAAGAGAACAGGAGAAAGGCGACCCTGGCAGGGCAAAGGCGATGCTTTGCACGAGCGCAGCGGCACCGTTTTCCTCTTTTCTTTCCACTCCCACGGGGCAACGCAAAACGTCCCGCAATCCCCTAGAATAACGCGATTCTAGCTAGCAAACCGGGGGTAAACAAGTCTCGAAACTTATCAATCTGATTGTGATCTTTTGCCCGCCCCGCAACCGTGCAAGTTTGCGCGCGCGGCAAATCTTGCCAAATCGCTGGCACGCGCACGACCGGCTGAACTTGCCCAAGCGGCGCTGCCGATGTCAGTCGTAGGTCAGGCTTTAGCCTGACTATTCCAAAACACGCCGGGAGTGGACGCTCCGGCTAAGCAGTCAGGCTAAAGCCTGACCTACACTGCATGCTCACCACTTCCACACGCCCGATTCCGATTACTCCCGCGACGGTGCCGCACCCGTCCGCGGTCGAATTGCCGAAGCTCGGACAGTGGTCGCTCTTGGGACTGCTCGCGCGGGGAAGTGTCGCGGATCTGTATCTGGCGCAGTCGTGCAGCCAATCCCCGGGCAACAAGCAGCGCTATGTCGTCAAGCTGTTGCGTCCCGAGTGGCGCGAGCATTCACTCGTCCGGCAACAGTTCGCGACCGAAGCGACTCTGGGGCGGAAGCTCAATTCGCCGCACTTGCCCGCGGTGTTGTCGGCCGAGATTGAAAGCGACTCGCCCTACATGGTGATGCCGTTGATCGAAGCGCAGAGCGTGGGCACCTTGATCCGCCGCGAGGCAGCGTTGCCGTTGGCGCTGAAACTGGCCATCTTACGGCAAACGGCGCACGGTTTAGCCACGCTGCACGACGCTGATTATCTGCACGGCGATGTGAAGCCCGAGAATCTGCTCGTTTCGGCCTCGGGTCACGTCACGCTGATCGATCTTGGCAGTGCCCGGCCGGTGCGCGAGTCGGGTTCGATCTGGAATCGGCCAGTGTTGGGAAGTCCGGCGTACTTGGCGCCGGAGCTTTTCACCAGTTCGCTCGGCGGCGACGTGCGGAGCGATCTTTATTCGCTCGGCGCGATTGGGTACGAGCTCTTGGCCGAGCGGCATCCGTATCCGCAAACGACGGTCGAAGCCTACGCCACGGCGGCCAAGCAACAGCGCCCCGCCGCGCTGCGGCAACTTGCGCCGCAAGTTCCGTCATCAATCGCCGCGCTCATCGATTCGCTCCTCGCGAAGCAGCCCTCGCGACGGCCCGACTCAGCGCAGCAGGTTATCGCGCAATTGCTCGGTGCCGAACTTTCTGCGTGGCAGCAATGGGCCGGGCAAGCGGAAACGCAATAACTGTTCGTAACCGTTTAGCGGCGACTCGCTGAGGTGCGCTCCGCTGTGTTTACTGGCGCCCCTCTGCGAGTCGCCGCTAAA
>JBGSSS010000217.1:0-13610 GCA_041736895.1 Pirellulales bacterium | reverse complement strand
GCAGGCGCGGCGCAAGACCCGGCGCTGGTGACCAAGGCTCCGCGGCTCGCCAAAGCCGCCGGCGCGATTGACTGGACGCGCACCGCGAAACAGATCCACGATCAAATCCGCGCGCTGGTCCCGTGGCCGAAGACATACACGCATTGGCTGCGTAACGGCGCGGAACCGCTGCGCTTCATCATCGATCGCGCGACCGTGATCGACTCCACTAACAAAGTTGCCGAGGGTATCGGCGGGCATTCCCCAGGCACCTTGATCGAGGCTGGCGAGAAACTGATCGTGCAATGCGGCGAGGGATCACTCTCAATCGAACTGTTGCAACCCGCCGGCAAGAAAAGCCAAACCGCGGCGGAGCTTCAACGCGGCCACAAGGTGCCGGTCGGGGCGAAGTTCGGCGGCGTTTAACACCGCAAGATGAAAAGGAATATCTTGGCGGTGAAATATTTTGTCGCCCTCGCTAACGCTACGGGCTACAAAAAACGTTAAGCCTCGAACGAGAACCCGCCGCCGAGAGGGGCCGGCACGCCGCGAGAGTCTTGCCGTGTGCTGCCGATCTGTTCGCAGACCAAGCGCCAGGTCTCGCGCTCTTCGTTCAAGATCCGCAGCGCGTCGTCGAGCTTCCGCACATCGTGTTTCAAGTGCGCTTCGACAAGCGTGCGAAAGAGAAACGCGTAGAGCGCGGCGACTTGCTTCCCGAGCGCACTCTCGGGATCTTGGCGGGCGGAACTCAACAGCTCGGTGACGATTTCCTGCGCCCGCAGGATCGGCTCGCCGCCGGCGAGGTATTCGCCCGCGCGGTAATCGTCGCGCGCCCGTAGGCAATGCCGAATCGCCGCTTCGATTAACAGCAGTTGCAGCTTTTGCGGCGCGGCCGTGAGGACTTGCTGGGCCAGGTATTCTTCTCGGGAAGCGTGGGCAGTATGCATACTTCTTTCAGTGAGGAATCCCAAAACGCGTCAATAACTGCAATCCTTCATCGTCTGAGTGTCGTTTTTTGCTTGACTGCTGTTCGAACACTGCGGGTTGTAACAGCGACGCAAATGCTGCGCGTCGCCGCGATACGATGCGGTGAATCAAGATGTTGTCGTTTCGATATTCTTGCTTCTTTGCGGCGAAAAACTCCGTCTTGTCTCTACCGTTGGAGGGCCGCTTTTTCGCGGGCGAGCATTGCCTTTTCATCGGCGATGCCGAGCCCCATCCAGCCGTTTTCGAGCTGCACCTGGGACCAGACCAGGCCGCGGAGGCGTTCGTCCTTGATCACCGCTTCGGGAATCAATTTGATCCCCTCGTCGCGCGGGAAGAGTTTGCTGCCGATCGTCCGCAGCACCACATCGACTCGGCCGGAATGATCCCCGCGGAGCATGACTTGGCCATCTCGCGTGAGTTTCAATTGCAACCCCTCGGCGATGAGTTGGTACTTGGTATGGAACTCGACATTCTCCCACGAGCGCTCGGGATTCCGCACTTCGGCCAGCGAGACGCTCACATGAATTCGATCGTCGCGAAATTGGACGACGATCGGATCAAGATCGGCGAACCGGACGGAAATGTTGTCCGGCAGATCGGCAATCGGCACCGGTTTTTGACGGCTGACTTTGCGCTGGATATGCTCGTACAACTCCGGCAACATCCAAGTCCGGCCCGGCAGCTCCAAGTTCACCAGAAAGTTATCAAGCACCGACTCGTGGAGTTGCATGCTCGAAAGACTGTCCGACAGCGCCAACGGCCGCGAAGTATGCGCGGCCAGTTGCTCCGGTCCCGCTAGCCGAAACCGGGCCGTGGCCCGCTCAGCGGTCGTTTGCATCGAGACGATTGTCGGCGCTAACCCCCAGCGGTTGAGACTGGCGACGACCTGCTGGCGAAGGTTGTCTTCCAAGCGCACCAGGCCCGCTTCGACATCCTGATCGACTTGCGACGCGGCCTTGTTGGCCACACGGTTGCAGGCTTGCTGCTGCGCTTGCGGCAAGTTTTCGTCGTAACGTTTTTCGGCATAATTTCGCACGATCCCGCCGATCAACGGCATCTGGTCGTACTCGGTGCAGATGTTGGCCAATTGCGTCTGGTGTTGCGCGCGGGCTGTCGCGGGATTCGAGCGAATGCCGTCGCCGCTGATAAAGACACTCTTCTCGGCCATGTATTGCGATGCGCCGCGGTTCACAAAAGTGACGGGGCCGCTCTTGGACATGGTGTTCGAATTGATCTGCCCGTCAATGTCCAAGATAAAATTCCAGCCGTCGTTGTGCGGCACCAACTTCACGCTCACGTCGCTCTTCGTGGTGCTCTGCCCTTGGGCCAAGGTGCCGGAGATCACATCTCGAACTGGCTGGGTCGTTACCACTTGCTTGGGAGCCAAGCGGTTGAGCATGGCCGCGGTCAGCGCCACCCGCGCGTTGGCGTTGCGATAGTGCTGATCGAGGAGTTTGCCGAGTGACTGATCGCGCGGATCGAGTGAGCGCTGCAAGTCGCAAATCGTCAATCCCAATTCGGCTGCGTCGCTAGGGAGGCGCGTCTCTTCGTAGTTCTCGATTGTTTGCAGCATGTCGGCCAAGAGCCGCGGCTGGATCGACCAATTGCGTAATCCCTCGAGGTAGCCTTGTACCTCGGGCCGTTCGAGGAAAGCCCGCTGTTCTTTGGTCAGCTCCGGCCGCTGCGAGCGATGCAACACGCGTTCGGCAAATTGGCGACGATCGGAGATTAGTTTCGCCACCGGTTGCGTCACATCGCCATGCGGAAAGCCATGGCTGGCGCGCTTCGTCGTCGGCGGAGCCGCGCGTTCGGTGAGCCGCGAAAGATCGTGGATTTGATCGACTTGCAGGTAGACCTTCCAATTCTCGCCCGCCGGATCGGTGGAGAGATAATTGAGCAATGTTTGCGTCGGCTTCAATACGCGCGTATCTCGTTCGGCCGATGGGACGATGCAACTCGCCCAAGCGCCGACTTCGCTCGAGCGCGTCGCGGCAGCTTCCCAGAGTTCCAACCGTCGCACGAGATCGAATTGCACGCGCCGCAACGGCAGGGCTTCGTCCGTCACGTGGCCCAAGCGCGCCAGCATCGAGCCGGCATGATTGGCCAACTGCCGCAAGCCCAGCATCAGCTCGCGGCTGGCCGGGTCGTGCAATTGCTTGGTCGAAAGGGATTGCAGCAAGGCGATCGTTTGATTCGCCCAGAGCTGCGTGGCGGGATCTTGCCGCAACTTGCCGCAATGCTCGATCAAATCGGCCGCCAGCGGCCAATTCTCGCTCAGTTCCACCGGAGTCGGCGCGGCGGGTGCCGGTTCAGCGTATGCTGGAGCAATGGGCGTCGTCAGCGGCGCGCTCAAGCCGATGTTGTCCGTTTGCGCGGCCATGTTCGGTTGCGGCGGCGTTTCTTGCTGCGCCGCGGCATGCGCGCGTTCAGTCCGGGCGCGCGTGGCGATAAATTTTGCCAAGACATCGGGCCGCAGCACTCGCCCCAACGGCGCGGTGACGTTGTTCAATTCGACGCGGGCCGATTCCCAATCCCGGCGCAGTTGTTCGCGCGCGGCGAGCCAGTTCTGCTCGACGTGCGCGAGCTGTCGCTCGAACTCCGGCGATGGACCGCTGGCGATCGGCGCAGCAGACGCCGATTCCGCCGGCGCGAGCGGCGGGGTTGTCGCTGGAGGTTCACTGTATTGCTGCGTGACCTTGTCCGCCACTGGCGGAGTCAGCGGCCCCGCGATCTCGGCGTTCGGTTGCTTGCCCGGCATCTGGCTGATCGGCGTATTGCTGCCCGGCCCGGCTTGCTGCGCTTGCAGCATTGTCGGCGCAGGCGTCGCCGCTTGTGGCGGCAATGCGGTTTCCGTTTGCGGCTTGGTGCGATCCCAACTGCGCGGCGCGGCGAGACTCAAGACGAACAATATCGTCAGCACTACCAAGTACGGCCAGAGAGCCCGCGCTTGATTCGACTTGACCATGAACTCCCTTTCGGTACGCATGGGAATCCTTTCCCGTGGTTGCAATGCCCCAACGCTCTGAATCCGCAGATGCCAGCAGCGGATTGCAAAGTCCGCGCACTCGCTACGACTGGTTCATCGTTATTCATCGGCGCGCGGTACAGCCGGAATCGACTTGCTTTCTAGCAGGAATCCCGCAACCGCGCCGTCGCTGCCGACACTGCGAAAGCTTGGCAAACTTTGCGGGCAGCAAAGCCGCTAGCAACGCGCGGCGCGGATTTTGGACGCGACAAACGGAGTCCAAGAACGGTTGGACTGCCCGCTCTAAGCCCAGGGGCTCCGTCCCCTGGAGCATCAACTCGCCAGGGGACGGAGCCCCTGGGCTTAGGGAGTTTTTTCCAATAGCACTCTGATCGCAGAACAACGCCAATAACGCAGCGTAACCTCTTTCCCGAAAAGACTTTAGAACCTGCACTTAGCAATTGTGAAGCGGCCCCAAAAACGGTACATTAAGGGCAGCAAAAATCGCCCGAAATCGGACCCCGGTTTTTCGGCGTAACTTCAAATCTGAATTAGATATCCGTCAATTGGGAGCTTCCCGCTTTGCCACGCTTTTTTGATCCGTTTACTGGCTGGAATTCGCGTCTGTTCTGGAATGCCGATGATGGAAGCGGCGGGGACACGCCAAGCGATCCCGAAGACGCGCCTATTCCGCCTGATGATGGCATCGGCGGCGATATTCACCTGGGCAAGTTGCTCGACCTGCCGATCGAACAGGAGCTCAAGGACGCGTATCTGACCTACGCGATGTCGGTCATCGTCAGCCGCGCGCTGCCCGATGTCCGCGACGGCTTGAAGCCGTCGCAGCGCCGCATCCTCGTGGCAATGAATGACTTGAACCTGACGCCCGGCGCGGGCCGGATGAAATGCGCGAAGATTAGCGGCCAGACCTCGGGCGACTACCATCCGCACGGCGAAGCGGTCATCTACCCGACGCTGGTGCGCATGGCGCAAGAATGGAACATGCGGCATCTGCTGGTCGACAAGCAAGGAAACTTTGGCAGCATCGCCGGTCTCCCCGCGGCTGCCATGCGGTACACCGAAGCGCGGATGTCGAACTTCGCCGCGATGCTGTTGGAGGACTTGAACCTCGACACCGTTGACTTCGTGCCGACGTACGACGAACGCAACACCGAACCAACCGTCCTGCCGGGCAAGTTCCCGAACTTGCTGGTCAACGGCGCGAATGGCATCGCCGTCGGCATGGCGACGAGTTTGCCGCCGCACAACCTGGGCGAGATTTGCGACGCGCTCGTGCGCGTCATCGATCAGCCCGACGTCTCGATCGACGAGCTGATGGAAATCGTTCCCGGGCCGGACTTCCCGACCGGCGGCATCGTCATGGGGCGCAGCAATCTGCGCCGCGCGTATCACACCGGCCGCGGCACGATCACGCTGCGTGCCCGGGCGCACATCGAAGAATTCGGCAAGGGCCGGCATCAAATCGTCGTCACCGAGGTGCCATACCAAGCCGGCCGCGACCGGATCGAAGAGCGCATCGGCGAACTGATCAACGACGACCGCATCAAAGGGATCCGCGCCGCGCGTAACGAGAGCGATCTCAAGGACCCCGTCCGCTTGGTCTACGAACTCGACAAGAGCGCCGACCCCGAAGTCGTGCTCAACCAGCTCTATCAATTTTCGCCGCTGCAAGATTCGGTCTCGATCATCTTGCTCGCGCTTGTCGATGGCAAGCCGCGGACGATGAGCTTCAAGGTGCTCCTCGAAGAGTTCCTTCGTCATCGCGTCACCGTGATTCGCCGCCGGACGCAATTCCTGCTCAAGAAAGCCCGCACGCGCAAGCACACGATCGAAGGGTTGTTGCTCGCGCTCGCCAACATCGACGAAGTCATCATGACGATTCGTCAGAGCAAAACCCAAGCCGAGGCCAAGGCCCGCTTGATGGGTCTCGAAACCCCGGCGGCGATGATGGAACGCGCGCTTGGTCCGGTCGGCTTTGCCGCCTTCACCAGCGAGCGGGGCGTGCAATCGACCTACACCCTCAGCGCCGTGCAAGCCGAAGCGATCCTCCGCATGACCCTCGGCCAGTTGGTCAATCTCGAGCAAGAAAAGCTTGGCGGCGAGTACAACGAGCTGCTCGACGAGATCACCGAATATCTGCGCATCCTCGGCGACGAGCAGAACATCCTCGATATCATTCGGGCGGACTGCGTCGAACTCAAACGCAAGCACGCCGACGACCGCCGCACCGAAATCTCGGGCGAGGAACTCGGCTCGGTCGATCTCGAAGACCTGATCACCGAAGAAACGATGGTCGTCACGATCAGCACCCAAGGGTACATCAAGCGCACCGTTGCCACCGCGTACCGCGCGCAGCGCCGCGGCGGCAAAGGCATCATGGGTGCCAAGGCCGAAGACGAAGATCCGATCGCGCATCTCTTTGCCGCGAGTACGCACGACTACCTGTTGTTCTTCACCAACTTCGGCAAGGTCTACTGGCAGAAGGTGTACGACCTGCCGCAACTCGACCGCGACCGCAAAGGCCGCGCGATCCAGAACCTGCTCAACCTGGGCGAAGGCGAAAAGATCGCGAGCTGCTTGCCGGTGCGCGACTTCAAACTGCCGGATCATTACCTAATGATGGCCACGCGCAAAGGTCTGGTGAAGAAAACCGCGCTCTCGCAATACGGCCGCCCGCTCAAGGGGGGCCTGATCGCGATCAAGCTCAAGGACGAAGATGAGCTCGTCGATGTCGTCGTGGCCAAGAAGGGCGACGAAGTCGTCCTCAGCTCCGGCCGCGGCATGGCGATTCGCTTTAGCCAGGCCGATGCCCGCGCGATGGGCCGCAACACCAGCGGCGTGAAGGGGATCAATCTCACCAAGGGCGATGTGCTCGCCGGCATGGTCATCGCCGATCCCGAAGCGACGCTGCTTACTATCTGCGAAAAAGGTTACGGCAAGCGCACGCTGTTTGGCCCGAACGAAGGGATCGTTGAGGAACAGCCCGAGGGAGCGGAAGGCGAGCTTGCAACCGGCGATGAAGGCGACGCGTCATTCGAGCCGCCCGCCGAAGCGGAAGCCACTGGCGACGAAGCCGAAGACAGCAACAGCTCGCAGCGCTATCGCACTCAGCGCCGTGGCGGCAAGGGCGTCCGCGACATTAAGACCACGGACCGCAACGGCCCTGTGGTCGATGTCGTGAGCGTCACCGACGGCGACGAAATCCTGATCATCACCAAGGGGGGCAAGCTCCAGCGCCTAGCCGTGAGTGAAATCAGCGTCATCGGCCGCAACACCCAAGGCGTCCGGATCATGAACATGGACGAGGGTGACACGATCGCGGCACTCGTTCGCGTGCCGCAGGATCCAGCGGCAGCGCTAGCCGAGAAAAATGACACACCGCCGACAACTCCGCCGACGGCGTAATTGAAGCTTCTGTAGCAGAAGCGACCGCTAAGCCGGTCCGTCCACGGCCGGCGTCATGAAGTTGCTGCGCAAAAACAAAGCCGCTGATGGTATCGGCGGGTATTTTCTAAGTAGCTCGTAGCCGTGCTTCGAGCGAACAGCAAACGACGGTACGCTCGAAGCACGGCTTCGAGCTACGGAACGCACGTTGATTCGCCGAACCGTCAACGACCGGTTGTCCCGGCATTTCACTCGTGAGTACAATACACCCATGAGCGCCATCCGCAAAACCGCCGAAGTCGTCTCGCCCGAAGAATATCTTCGGGGCGAGGCAGAATCCAAACGCAAGCACGAGTACCTCGGCGGCATGATCCATGCCATGGCCGGGGCCAAGAACGTGCACAACGTGATTGCTTCGAACATCTTGATTGCTCTCGGTTCAAGATTGCGCGGCAAGAAATGCCGTCCCTACAACAGCGATACCAAGGTTCGCATCCGCATGCCCAGCGGACAGATTCGATTTTATTATCCCGACGTCCAAGTGGTCTGTGATTCGAATCCGCCGGAAGACGTTTTTCAAGACAAGCCTGTACTGATCGTCGAAGTGACGTCCCCCTCGACCTGGCGCACCGATCATCTGGAGAAATACGAAGCCTACAGCACAATCCCCACCTTGGGATGGTATCTCGTAGTAGACACGAATCGCTGCGAGGTGGTTGTCCATCAGCGCACTGCCGAAGGTTTTCAGGCCTCGACACGCAGCGAGCTGAACGACAAGATCACGTTGGAAAGCCTCGACATCGAATTGCCGCTGGCGGAGATTTACACCGACGTGGTTTTTCCGCCGATGTCGGAAGAAGACGAGGACGAGGGTTAACACACGGTGACGCCGTATGTACGACGGACTTCCAGTCCATCGCCTCAGTCGCCGGTATTTTCGACGGACTAGAAGTCCGTCGTACTGTCCGGGAACAATCTTGAATCGCGTTTCCGCTTACTTCACCGCCTTTTCCGGCGGAATCTTCCACGACCCGTCGCTGATGGACGCCGGCATTTCCCGTGGCAAGTAAAGACGCAGCATCAGGATGAACTTTCCCCTCGGATGCCGGCAGCCAGTTTGCTTCCTTGTCCTTGCCCGGCGAGTCGCGTTGAATGTACAGATCGAGCGAACCGTCGGCGTTGTACTTCAAATCGTTCCGCCATCCGAGTACGACTGCTTGGCCAAGAGATCAGAGATGCGCAACTTGCAAACCACCGACACGGCCATCGCGACGGTGCCGAAGAAGAGGTTGAGCGCGAGGGCTTCGGGCGGGAGGGGTTCGGGGATGGATATGGGCTTTCCTTAGGTCGTTGCTTTCTTCCGTGGTTCTTCGACCTTCCAATTCATCCGGTTGAACGGTTCGGACTGCATGAATTTTTGTAGTAGTTCTTCGTCGGTGCCAGAGAGATGAATAAAACTTTCATGCGTAAAATTCAATTCCAATCGCTTATCGACCGTGTCAATCAAAAGATCTGATTTGCCAGGAACGATGATCTTTGGTTCAAGCGAGTCCTTGATAAACCATCCCAGTCTTTCCGTATCTGTTCTCATGGGTAGATAGCACAAATCTGTATGCAGATTTGCGGCCCAGCCATAATAGGCCACGAGATTTTGATTCCCCACGAGATCAAAAAGAACTGGTTGCAGAGCCAACAGAGCTTCTTGAACAAGTTCAGAGCTAAGTTGTGACCAATACTTGGGCGTGACTGGCGCATTGGATTCAGCCATTGGAAATTTCCCCCCTTCGGATTATTACATTTCTTGCATCCTTTCAAAGCTTAGCAAATCTCTTTACGAAATTCACACTTTGGCAAGATTCGAAAGTGAGTAGCCCTCGACTTTCACTCGCTCCCTGCTAATATTCCGCAGGAATTCTCTCGCACACTGTTTCGCTCGCTACGGAGACCCGCACGATGGTCAAGGCCTACGCCGCTGTTGATGCCAAGAGTCCCCTGGGTCCGCATTCGATCACGCGCCGTGACCCGCGCGACAGCGATGTGCAGCTTGACATTCTCTACTGCGGCGTTTGTCATTCGGACTTGCATCAGGTCCGCGACGAGTGGCATCAGTTTAATCCGACGACGTATCCTTGCGTGCCGGGGCATGAGATCGTGGGGCGTGTCGCACAAGTCGGCAGCGCGGTGACCAAGTTCAAGGCTGGCGATCTGGCCGCCGTGGGCTGCATGGTCGATTCGTGCCGCGAGTGCGAGAACTGCCAGCGGGGGCTGGAGAACTACTGCCTCAAATTTCCGACTTACACTTACAACAGCCCCGATAAGGTCTCTGGCGGCGTGACGTACGGCGGGTACTCGAGCGCGATCACCGTGGACGAGGCGTTCGCGCTGCGCGTCGCAGCGGATGCGAATCTGGCCGCGACGGCGCCGTTGCTTTGCGCCGGCATCACGACCTACTCGCCCCTGCGGCATTGGAAAGTTGGCCCCGGGCAAACCGTCGGCGTCATCGGGCTCGGCGGGTTGGGGCACATGGGCGTGAAGTTCGCCGCCGCGTTTGGAGCGCACGTTGTTTTGTTCACCACGTCCAAATCAAAGATCGAAGACGGCAAACGGCTCGGCGCGCATGAAGTCGTCGTGACCAAAGACGCTGGAGCGCTCGCGAAGCAAGCTGGGCGCTTCGATTTCATTCTCGATTGTGTCTCGGCGGAGCACGACATCAACGCGTACTTGAACTGTCTGAAGCTCGACGGCATGCTCTGCCTCGTCGGCGCGCCGGAGAATCCGCTGCCGGTCGCTTCATTCAGTTTGCTCGGCGCGCGGCGCAGCTTCGCCGGTTCCGGCATCGGCGGGATCCCCGAGACGCAAGAGATGCTCGACTTTTGCGCGCAGCACAACATCGGCAGCGACGTCGAAGTGATCCCGATTCAGCAGATCAACGAAGCCTACGACCGGCTACTCAAGGGTGATATCAAGTATCGGTTTGTGATTGATATGGCGAGTTTGCAGTGAGTAACCAGCGTCCTGTTTCAATATTGGCCACATTGATTTGGACGTAGTACAATAGAACCATGAGCGCCATTCTCAAATCCGACGTCATCGTCTCGCCAGAAGAATATCTTCTTGCTGAGGCGAAAGCCAAACACAAGCACGAGTATCTGGGCGGCATCGTGCATGCGATGGCGGGCGGCAGGGTAATTCACAGCTTGATAGCGTCAAATATTCTGATAGCTATGGGCTCGCGTCTTCGGGGCAAAAGATGCCGTGTTTTCAATAGCGACATTAAAGTGCGAGTGAAAATGCCCAGCGGGCAGATTCGGTTCTACTACCCCGATGCACAAGTCGTCTGCGACTCGAATCCGTCAGACGATGTCTATCAAGATAAACCGGTGCTCGTTGTTGAAGTAACATCGCCCTCGACTTGGCGTACGGATCAGGTCGAAAAGCTCGAAGCCTATACGACAATCCCAACATTGGAATGGTATCTTTTGATAGACACGAAACGCTGTGAGGTAGCCGTCCATCATCGAGAGGCCGATGGATTTCATTCGCTCAAGCTGACTAGTCTCGATGACACGATCACTCTCAAAAGCCTTGGCATCGATCTGCCCTTGGCCGACATCTACGCGGATGTGGTTTTCCCACCGCCGGAAGACCCCGACGAGGATGAATAAGCTTTAGAGATATCTATGCTTTATAACCGCAGGACAATCATGCCGAATCTCCGGCCCATGTTGCTTTTTTGCAACATGGTTCTCCCGCAAGTTTGACATTCAAATTTGGACGCTGGCCTCTGCACTAGTTAAACTAGAAGCATACTCTGGTCGCGGTTCCATGGAAGAACCGCCCTGCTCGCTAGGACGCTCTTTGGTCCTTGTTTCGCTGCCTGACGTTCGGATCAGGTTCTCATCATGCTGCTCAAACTCATCGCGCGCTCGTCGGTTGTTGGTCTGCTCTTGCTCGCATTCGCGGTGACAGCCCGCGCTCAATTCGAAGAAGAAAAAAGCAAATCCACCGGCAGCGGACCCAAGATCGATAAATCGCTCACGCAAAAAATCAAAATCGGCGTCGAGGTCAAAGCCGTCGGCGGACCGGTCAAGGGGATCCACTGCACCCTGCCCGTCCCGACCGAATGGCCGGAGCAGCAAGTTAAAGTCGTCGAAGAAAAACAATCGTCTCACGTCCGCAGCGTCACCTACAAAAACCTGCAAGGCGGCGTCCGGCAGATGATTGTCGAAATTCCGTCGATCAACGCCGGCGACACGGCAAGTGCGCACGTCATTCTCGAAGTCACGCGCAGTTCGCTCATCCCGCCGGACGACACGATGAAACTCTCGATCCCCAAGAAGATCCCCAACGGGTTCAACTGGTACATGAACGACAGTCCCTTGATCGAGACGCGGCACGGCAAGATCATCGCGTTGGCCAAGGAGATTCCGAAGACGGACAACGATTGGGCCAAGGTCGAAGCGATTTACGACCTGATCCGCGCCAAGCTCGAATACAAAGAGGGCCCCGCCAAGAGCGCGGTCAAGGCGCTCGCCGACGGGACGGGTGATTGCGAAGAACTGACCGGGTTGTTCATCGCCCTCTGCCGCCAGCAAAAAATCCCCGCCCGCTCGGTCTGGGTCAAAGGGCATTGCTATCCCGAGTTCTACCTGGTCGATGAGAAGGGCGAAGGCTACTGGTTCCCCTGCCAAGCCGCGGGGACGCGCGCGTTCGGCGGGATTCCGGAACATCGCGCGGTTTTGCAAAAAGGCGACAGCTTCGCCGACCCCGACCGCCCAGGCGAACGCCTGCGTTATGTGAGCGAGTTCATGAAAGGCCTCGCGCTCAAAGGGGGCGGCGATCCGAAGCACAAGTTCATTAGCGAAGTGCTGCCGCAGTAGGCCCTGCGGGCCTGGGGTTGGGGATTGGGGGCTCGGGATTGGGGAATACGAAACGAAGCCGCCGAGGGATCGGCGGTTTTTTGTGCGCGATACGGTCAACAGCAAGACCCGAACTTTCTATACAACGTCCAATGTCCGAGCATCTCTTTACGATTGATGAAAAGCGAAAACAGCTCGAAGATTTCATCCATGCAATTAAAGTCTTAAACGCACATACAGCAGCAAAAGAACATTACCCAGAATTTGTCGAGGAATATCAGAAGCTCTTGAACCAGGCATCAGTGTTAGTGCATCAAGGATTCTCGCAAGAAGATTGCACAAAACTTGCTCGCCAATTTCAACCGTTCCTTTATACTTATCGAGATTGGGAGCCACCGTTTCCAAGAGATCCATCCGGAAAACTCGAAATACCTACTTGGTATCCGGAAGTTGAAAAACTACATACTCAGCTAGTCAACGTTGTTGATAAACTGCAAAGTATTGGGAATTACTAGACCTATCAACTTTCATTATTTCACATCAATGGATCCCTTCCTCGACGCCGCGATTGCCGAAGCTCAACAAGGTCTCGCCGAGGGCGGCATTCCCATCGGGTCCGTCATCGTCCACAACGGCCAAATCATCGGCCGGGGGCACAACCGCCGCGTGCAGAGCGGGAGCGCAATCTTGCACGGCGAGATGGATGCGCTCGAGAACGCGGGACGACAACCTGCGAAAGTTTACGCCGAGAGCACACTCTACACGACGTTGTCTCCTTGCCCGATGTGCAGCGGGACGATCTTGCTCTACAAAATCCCGCGCGTCGTGATCGCCGAAAACGTGACGTTCATGGGCGACGAGGAATTGCTCCGCTCGCGCGGCGTGCAGCTCACGGTCCTCAACGACGAACGCTGCATCCAAATGATGCGCGACTTTATCGCGGCCAAGCCGAGTCTTTGGAACGAGGACATCGGCGTGGTGGATTGAGGGGGGGCAATGAGTAACGGGCGAAACTGATGAAACAAAGTTTACCTGGATTATGGTGCCTTTCTTGCAATCAGAAAGGATGAAGGAAAAAGGAAAAAGGTAGAAAACACCACCTTTTTCCTTTTCCCTTTTTCCTTGTTTTGGCAAGGAATCGAGAATGCGTCGAACGCTTTCACTTCGAGATTTTCCGGCGGGTTGCGGAACTGCGGGAAGCCAGCTAAATTAGATATCCCTCGCCAGGGAAGGGCCAAGCCGGAAAGGGATTCCGAAGAGTTCGATACGAGCAATGTTTAACGCTGACTGTGTTTAACGTTTTACACGCGGGAATGGTGGAATTGGCAGACACGCCAGCTTGAGGGGCTGGTGCTAGCAATAGCGTGCAGGTTCAAGTCCTGTTTCCCGCAGTCTTCTTTGTCTTGGCTCACGAT
>JBGSSS010000075.1:0-26921 GCA_041736895.1 Pirellulales bacterium | reverse complement strand
CGCTGCGGGGGGGGGCCAGGCCCGAGCGACCCGCTGGCCCGCGCCCTGCTGCTGGGCATCGCGTTTGCCGCGAGCATCGGCGGCATGGGGACCATCATTGGCACGCCCCCCAATGTGATCGCGGTCGGCGTGCTGCAAGAGCACGTTGCGACGAACATCGATGCTCCGCCGCAATCGATCGATTTCGCCCAATGGGCACTGCTGGCGGTCCCTCCGGCGGTACTGCTGATCGCGCTGCTGTGGGGGTTCATCACGCTCGTCTACCTCCGCGGCGAAGCGCTACGCCCGCTTTCAGCGTTCTCGCTCGAGCTGCCGCAGGCGGACCCCTCGCCCCGGTGGCGCCGCTGGATCGTGCAACTGGTCTTCTTCGCTGCCGTGGCGTTGTGGTTCACCAGCGGCTGGCACGGGACGCCGGCGACGGTGGTGGCGTTGCTGCCGGTCTGCGTCTTCACAGCGACGGGGGTGCTCACGCCGCTCGACCTGCGACGCATCCCGTGGGACATCCTGCTGCTCATCGCCGGCGGGCTGTCGCTGGGGGTCGCGGTCGAACAGACCGGGCTGGCTGAGTGGGTCGTCCAGCGACTGCCGCTCGGTGGGCTCGCGCCATGGCAACTGGTGCTGGGGCTGGGTTACCTGACGGTCGCACTCTCGAACCTAATGAGCAATACCGCCGCCGCGAACATCGTGCTGCCGCTGGCGCTAGCCGTGGCGGCCCGCAGCGACCCCCGACTGATCGTGCCCATCGCCCTGAGCGCGTCGATGGCTGCGTGCCTAGTCATCAGCACCCCGCCCAACGCCATCGTCTTCAGCTCGGGCCGCCTAAGGGCGTTCGACTTCATCCCGGGTGGCCTGCTGCTGGGAACGGTCGGCCCGCCGCTCGCGACGGCGTGGTGTTTCTGGGCGCTGCGGTGGATGTAAAGTTTCATCCAGGCGAGCCGTCGACGTCAGCCGTCGGAGGGAATCCGTGCTCCCGCTGAGGTTGGCGAGCGTTGTCCTTGATTCAGAAACTTCCGTCCCAGCTTTCCAGACGTTGTCCCTGCTTCCAAAACTCCGGCGGCTGACGCCGACGGCTCGCTAGGCTTGCTGGCAGCGGTAGAGGGAGTACTGCGCGGCGCGCCACTGGGGCATCGGTCGGCCGCGAGCCTTGAGGGCGATTTTCCAAACAAGACCCGAGCTATTGACCGCGGCGATGCGGACGCCACGGCGCTTTTTCGCTAGGACGTTGATGACGCGCGGGCCGCCTCCGGATAAGATGGAGTCGGGCAAGCCGGGCGGGCCGAGCGTCCACCTTTAACCCCCTACGGGAATGGCGATCACCCTCGAATGCGCCGGCTGCCACGCAACCCTCCTGATCAAGGACGAGTTCGCTGGCAAGACCGGCAAGTGTATGAAGTGCGGCGCCCGTTTGCGGATCCCGTCGCTGGGGGGTGAGTCGCAGATTGCTCAGCCCGGCGCCCGGCTGCTGGCCGAGGCGACGCTCGACGAGATGTTGCACGAGCTGGGCCGGAGGGGCGCGCATGGCGTGCTGAGCATGATCGACCTCGACCGGTTTGGCGTCGACGGCTTGGCGGATCTTGTTGCGTCTGGGCAAAAGCTGGCCTCGGGCATCGAGTGCCGGATGACCGAGCCACTGACCGAGACCCAGCGGCAAAAGCTCTACGGGATGCTCGCCGAAGGCCTGGCCAGAAAGGCGGACCCCGCCGCGGCGGCCGAGAGCGACGCGTACTACGAGCCGTTCGAGCTCAAGGGGGACAAGATCGGCATGTCGTTGATCGAGTTCAAGACCAAGTACCGACGCGACGTGCCCAGCACGCCCCATCCGGCGCCCTACTGCTCCGACGCAAACCCCGGCGTGCGCGACGAGAACCTGCTGACAGAACGTTGGCACGCAGCGGCGCGGATCGTCCACGGCCGGATCGAGTACCCGCACGAGAACTCGCCCCCCACCATCGCCGGCGAAACTTGTGAGCTGCTGCTTTACCAGTTCCTCGACGGCAACCTGTTCCAGATCACCGCGTTCTTACCCCCCGACGCGGTGCATCACCTGGCCGAGTCGCTCCGCAAGAAATACGGCCCCCCCGGCAGCTCCGGCGGCGACCCCCAGCGGCTTACGTGGACACGGCTGGCAGCTTGCGTGGAGCTTACCTATGGCAAGATCCGCCCGCGAACCCCCGCGCGGTTGCGGTTTTTCTCGGACGATTTGCTACGCGAAGCGATGTCTCGCCAGCCGAAGCGGACGGACGACCTTTAGCCTGCTGTTCCCGCCTTGGGCTTGTTGTCCGCGAGTGATGGGAATACGCGCGAGGCATGACCAACCATCCGAAGCCGAAGCGTCCGCAAGGAAGCGGCGCCGTGATGTTGGCGGGCAGATGCCCGTTGCTCAACCAAAGTTTCCGGTGAAGCCGAGCGGCGCGAGGGCCTCGGCGCTGATGGGATCGATGATCTTGAGCAGCGCGATCTGGGCGAACTCGACCACGATGAACCGCGAGCCAACGGGATCGGGGTTGGTGCGATCAAAGGCGACCATCTCACCCGATACGACGAAGCCTTTGAATGGGATGGATTCGTTCAGGAGGGTGACGGCGTAACCGCGGCGGGCGAGGCCCGCGGGCCAGTTGGTGAAGAAGCTCTTCCAGGGCGCGGCGGGGCTGGCGTGCGTCATGCGGGGCTGCGGGGTTGTGCAGTGACTATGGGTACAAAGAGTACGGGCACAAAAAAACCCCGTCCGACCTTTAGGGTCGGACGGGGTCATAAAATCTGGCGATACCTACTTTCGCACTGGTAGGCACTATCATCGGCTCCGAAAGCTTAACTACTGTGTTCGGAATGGGGACAGGTGTTTCCTTTCGGATATGGTCGCCAGAAGAAACCCGCCGGGCCGGTAGGCCCGCGCGGGCTTGACTGCTTGGATGTGAATGTTTGACACCGCGAGAGCCGCCCGGGAGGGCGGAAGCGGCTGGTGTTGCAAGAGTGGGCAGCTCAACAAGTTCTTAGCGATCGACGCGGCTGTCCCGATGGAACAGTCGCGTGATCAAACCAAGAGCGTTTGATCAATGCGGCCAAGCGTTCGTCCGTTAGTATCGGTTAGCTGAACATATTACTATGCTTACACATCCGACCTATCAACCTGGTAGTCTTCCAGGGGACTTTCCCCGCGTTGCGGGAACGAAACCTAATCTCGAGGCGGGCTTCACGCTTAGATGCTTTCAGCGTTTATCCGTGCCGTACGTAGCTACCCAGCGCTGCTCCTAGCGGAACAACTGGAACACCAGAGGTACGTCCCTCCCAATCCTCTCGTACTAGGGAGGAAGCCGCTCAAGTCTCCTGCGCCCACGACAGATAGGGACCGACCTGTCTCACGACGGTCTAAACCCAGCTCACGTACCGCTTTCATTGGCGAACAGCCAAACCCTTGGGAGCTTCTCCACCCCCAGGATGCGATGAGCCGACATCGAGGTGCCAAACCTCCTCGCCGCTATGAACGCTCAGAGGAGATAAGCCTGTTATCCCCGGAGTACCTTTTATCTGTTGAGCGACGGCCTTTCCATCCAGCACCGCCGGATCACTTAGTCCGTCTTTCGACCCTGCTCGACTTATGAGTCTCGCAGTCAAGCACCCTTCTACCTATACGCTCGTTGCCTGATTGCCGACCAGGCTGAGGGTACCTTTGAACTCCTCCGTTACTCTTTCGGAGGAGACCGCCCCAGTCAAACTGCCCAACTGGAACTGTCCGCTGCCCGGATTCACGGGATCAGCGTTAGAACTTAAACATGCCCAGGGTGGTATTTCAACGTTGGCTCCACGATAGCTAGCGCTACCGCTTCAAAGCCTCCCACCTATCCTACACAGAACACATTCGAGACCAATACCAGCCTACAGTAAAGGTTCATGGGGTCTTTCCGTCACACTGCGGGAACGTGGCATCTTCACCACGACTACAATTTCACCGGGTCTCTGGTTGAGACAGTAGAGCAGTCATTACGCCATTCATGCAGGTCGGAACTTACCCGACAAGGAACTTCGCTACCTTAGGACCGTCATAGTTACGGCCGCCGTTTATTGGGGCTTCGGTCGCGAGCTTCGCCTTACGGCTAACCCTCTTCCTTAACCTACCAACACCGGGCAGGCGTCAGACTCTATACTTCCACTTGCGTGTTTGCAGAGTCCTGTGTTTTTGATAAACAGTTGCTGCTCCCGATTTACTGTGACTAACTTGCGTTAGCACCCCTTATTGCGAACGTACGGGGTCATTTTGCAGAGTTCCTTAACCAGAGTTCTCCCGAGCGCCTTAGACTTCTCGTCTCACCTACCTGTGTCAGTTTTAGTACGGTTGCCGTGGCTTTAACTTTTAGGAGCTTTTCTTGGATGCGAATTCGGTGACTATCCAACGTTTGTCTCGGGCCAACGACTTGCGGCTGCGGATTTGCCTACAGCCATCGTCAACCAAAGCGAGGGTCACGACTAATCAACCCCACACCTGCATCGCACCGTCCCTCCATCAATCCACCACGCCAGCGCAGGAATATTGACCTGCTGTCCATCGTCTACGCCTCTCGGCCTCGACTAAGGTACCGGCTAACCCTGGGCGGAATTACCTTCCCCAGGAAACCTTAGGTTTTCGGCGAACAGGATTCTCACCTGTTTTATCGTTACTCATTCCGGCATAATCACATGCATGGGCCAGAAGTGTTCCTTACGGTTCACCTTGTATCTCCCGTGCATCGCTCTCCTACCGCTTGCTTACGCAAGCCCACTGCTTCGGTGATGTACTTACTCCCGTTCATTATCGGCGCAGAATTGCTCGACCAGTAAGCTGTTACGCACTTTTTAAATGGTGGCTGCTTCTAAGCCAACATCCTGGCTGTCACCGCAATTCAACTTCCTTAGTGACTAAGTACATCTTAGGGACCTTAGCAGATGATCTGGGTTGTTTCCCTCTCGACCACGAACCTTATCGCTCGCAGTCTGTCTCCCGAGATAGTTACCGTGGTATTCGGAGTTTGGTTCAACAGAGTAGGCGGGAAAGCCCCTCAAGTCGATTCAGTATCTCTACCCCCACGGCATAGTTGCTCGAGGCTATACCTCAATATATTTCGGAGAGAACGAGCTATCTCTGCGCTTGATTAGACTTTCACTCCTCCCCACAAGTCATCCCACCGGTTTTCAACCCAGACGGGTTCGGTCCTCCACTCGGTTTAACCCGAGATTCAACCTGCTCATGGGTAGATCGTGCAGTTTCGCGTCTGACACCAATGACTTTGTCGCCCTATTCAGACTCGGTTTCCCTTCGGCTTCGACCCTGAGGGTCTTAACCATGCCATTAACGCCAACTCGCCGGATCATTATGCAAAAGGCACGCCGTCACTCTTACGAGCTCCGACCGCTTGTAAGCACATGGTTTCAGGTTCAGTACCTCCCCTACCGGGGTTCTTCTCATCTTTCAGTCGCCCTACTAGTTTACTATCGGTCTTCAGGTAGTATTTAGCCTTACGGGATGGTCCCCGTAGATTCAGTCTAGGTTCCACGTGACTAGACCTACTCAGGTACCCCAAGAGAGTCCAACAATTTTCGCCTACGGGGCTGTCACCCACTATGGCTGGCCGTTCCAGGCCATTCCGCTAACTGTTGGATTGGTAACTCTCATATTCAGGGCCCTACAACCCCGCGAGGAAAATCCTCGCGGTTTGGGCTGTTTCCCGTTCGCTCGCCGCTACTGAGGAAATCGATTTTTCTTTCTACTCCTATGGATACTGAGATGTTTCAGTTCTCCACGTTCGCTACTTGCAACTATGTATTCATTGCAAGTCTGTTCGGGAATCTCGGGACCAACTTTCGCTTGACAAATACCCCGAGCTTATCGCAGTCTTCCACGCCCTTCAAAGCCTCCTGAAGCCAAGACATCCCCCATGTGCTCTTAGTAACTTGACCACTTGAATCAAAAACTCTAGTCAGCGGATCAGCCTGCGACTCACGTCGCTGATTGATAGCAAACCAAAGATCGATTCGGTCACACTTAACTCCCCACAAACGCAAAGGGGTGCTTCAATGACTCCAGGCTGTGGGCCTGTTCTCATATCAGCGTGAGTTAAGCAACAAAAACGATTCATCCGAAAACTTGCATCGCTAAGTTTCGTCAACAAACAATGTCTATTGAGAAAATCTCTGTTCAATTAAGAACAAAATCGCGAACAAATTTTGCTAAGTGCTTTGGAAGAACAGATCACGTCGTTAACGCCCTTTCGAGCGGCAACGACTGTAAATCGTTCATTCGAAGATGCCAATCTTCCACAACCAAATTGTCAAAGAACTACCAGCCTCAGTAGGTGCTTCACAGCAACCACCTCGACCGCCTCACCCAAATGATGAGAGGCTGATTTCGAGACTTCAGTCGATAAAAAACGACCACCATTGCTGGGGTCGGGTTTCATCGAACACTCGATGCCGGCCACTAACCATTTGTGTTTCAGTTACATTCAAGACTCGCTTAGCTCGTGTGAGCCATTCGTGTCGAGCAAAGTAATCTATGCGAAGTCTTTTCGGGTGTAAAGGGGATTGAGAAAAAATTCTTTGAATTTCTCTCAAACCCTTTTCAGGCAACGGCTTTGAACAAAGCCAGCAGCTTGAAACCTCGATTCGCGAACCGTTGCCAGTTTGCGTCTCAATCTCACACGAAGACAAATTGTATCGGTTCCCGGTTCGCTCGCAAGTAGGCCAAAACCAAAGTTCACCGAAAGAGTTTGGAAAAGCGCGGTTTCTGGCTGGGAATTTCGCGTTATGGGCAAATTTTGCGGGGACTACATGTCGGGTTTTAGTTCCTCGAATCGACTATCGCATGGTATCCTGAACCTTTTCCGCTAAACCAAACACTTGTTTACTAGAATTAAAAAACAAGCAATCAAGCCTTTCTTATTCGAGTAACTCTTATGGCATTGTTGATCACCCGAATCTCTTGTGGATTGCTCGCGTTTTACGCTGCTTCATTGGTAAGCTTCGCACAGCCCATGGGACCGCCGCCCGCGTCCGTAGTTGTTGCCAAGGTTGTTTCGAAAGAATTCGGCGAAAGCCACTCTTTTGTTGGCTCGATCATTCCCGCCCGCACGAGCGATGTTGGCAGTGCGGTTGATGGACGAGTCACCGAATACCCCATTTTTTTGGGCAAACGCGTCAAAGAGGGCGAGGAGTTAGCGAAGCTCTTAACAAGCCAATTGGAAATCGAAATCAAAGCGGCCGAGGCGGAACTTGAAGCCAGGCAAGCCACTGTGGATGAAACACAGCATGCACGGACCGAAGATATCCAACGCGCTGAAGCAATGCTTGGGGCCAAAAAAGCAGCCTACGAATACGCAAATGCCAAGCTGAATCGCTTCAAAAAGCTCGCCGGGACCAACTCGGTCACCGAAGACCAAATGGAAGAAGCGGCCTCGACAGCGATCCAAGCGTATCAAAACTACAATGACGCCATTTACGCTCTTGATACTGCGAAGCGCGGAGCACGCGAGGAGATCAAAACTTTTACCCGAGCCAAGGTCGCTGCCCAAAAACAAGAGATCGCGCGGCTCAACGATCAACTGACGAAGCATACGATTCGCGCCCCCTTCAATGGCTTTGTCGTGGCCGAACATACAGAAGCTGGAGAATGGGTCGCCCGCGGCGGTATGGTCGCCAAGGTCATTGACCTAGACCAAGTCGATCTTGAGATCGCGGTCCTCGAAAGCTACATCCCCAATATCACAATCGGAGCCGAAGCCACAGTTGAAGTCACCTCCATGGCAGACCTCCGTTTCGTCGGAAAAGTCAAGGAAATCAACCCCTTGGGCGATCAAAGAACGCGCAACTTTACTGTGCGAATTCGCTTGGAAAACAACCTTGGTCCCGATGAAATTCCGATCCTCAAGGCGGGCATGTTTGCTCGCGCGACACTCTCCGTTGGCAAGCCCACGCAAACGCTGTTTGTTCCGAAGGATGCCGTCGTTTTAGGTGATCCGCAAGGGGCCAAAGTCTTCGTAGTCGGACCAAGCTCCAAAGATCCCAAAACTCAATCGGTGACACCTGTGTATGTGCAACTCGGAGCTGCGAGCGGAGGCATGTTTGAAGTCAAGGGGAATATCAGCGCGGGCTCGCAAGTCGTCGTCCAAGGCAACGAGCGGTTGAGGCAGGGCGATCAGGTTTTCGCAAAATCGCTCGAAGTCAGTGAAAAGAAATAGAAGTGTCTTTTGACCTTCTCACAAAGATAGCCTCCAGTCTCTCAAGTTTTTGCAGCGGAAATTTTCCTACACCATGCCGCTCATTGAAAATAGCGTCGCGCATCCGATTAAAACCTACGTAGCGATGATTCTAATCGTTATGTTTGGATTGATCGCGCTCGCCACGATGCCCATCCAACTGGTGCCCGAAGTCTCGACACCAACGCTGACCGTAACAACGATCTGGCCAGGAGCCACGCCGCAGGAAATCGAAACCGAGATTATCCAGGAGCAAGAAGAAGCCCTCCAAGGCGTCGAAGGCGTCACGAAGATGTCGTCCGAGAGCAAAGACTCGACCGGCGTGATCACGCTTGAATTTCCCGTCGGGACGAGTCTTGACGCAGCGATCACACTCGTGAATTCTCGGCTGCAACAGGTCAAAAGCTACCCCGATAACGCCGATCGTCCGGTGATCAGCACGGCCAATGCCTCGGATTCGCCGATCGCATGGTTCGTCCTCACGCAGGCACCGCCGACGCCGGCCACGGTCGAGGAATTTCTCGCAAAACATGCGAATTTGCGCGAGAGCCTCGAGCATGCGATGAGGCCGCACAATCCGGGTTTGCAGATGTATCGATTGCGCGAACTCGCCAAACAGCATCCAGAGATCAATGAAATCGTTCCTCCGTACGAGGAAATACCAAAGCTGAGAAAATTTGTCGAAGACGTGATCGAAACGCGGCTGGAAAAAGTGCCTGGCGTTAGCGCGGCTAATATTTTTGGCGGCGAAGATAAAGAATTTCATGTCATCGTGGATGCTGAACAACTGGCCGTCCGCAAGATCACTTTGCCGCAGTTGCGTGATGCGTTGAGGATGCAAAATGCGGATATCAGCGCCGGGGATATCTGGGAAGGTAAACGACGCTACAAGATTCGCACCCTCGGCCGGTTCCGCGAGCCAAAACAAGTTGAAGACACGATTATCGTTCGCGAAAATGATCAACCGATTTATGTGCGCGACGTCGCCCGCGTTGAATTGTCGAATCAAAAACCTTCGGGCATCGTCCGGGTTTACAAGACCAACGTCTTGGCCTTTAACGTTGTGCGCCGTACAGGCGTCAACGTGTTGGAGCTGATGGAACGTTTGAAGGAAGTGACCAAGGAACTCAACGACGGAGCATTGGCGATAAGGAGTGTGAATAATATTCCAATGCCATTGCGCATTCAGCAGGTTTACGATGAAACAGATTACATTCATTCATCGATAGGATTGGTTGTCGAGAATATTTGGCAAGGAGCCGCGCTGACATTCATCGTTTTGCTGCTGTTTTTGCGCAATTTCCGTTCGACCATCGTCGTCTTTATTAGCATCTTCGTTTCGATGGTCGGCATGTTCATCATCATGCGACTGTTGGGGCGCACCTTAAATGTTCCGGCGCTTGCGGGAATTGCCTTTGCCGTGGGGATGCTGGTCGACAACTTTATCGTCGTGCTGGAAAACGCCTTCCGGCATCGTGCCGAAGGATTGGGAACCTTTGAAGCAGCAATCAAAGGCGCGGGCGAAGTCTGGGGCGCGGTACTCACAAGCACTCTTGCCAACCTGGCGGTGTTTATTCCTGTGCTGTTCGTCCAAGATCAAGCAGGACAATTGTTCCGTGATATTGCCCTCGCGGCCGCCGCTGCGCTTGTGATGTCGCTGCTCGTGGCGTTGTTGTTTGTGCCGGCCGCAACCGCTTGGATTTTCCGCACTTCGCGTGAACAAAAGCCGGGCGAAATGTCGCAAATGGCCCGATTTTTCTCGCCAATCACTGGCTTCTTTGACCGCTTGGGCAATGCCTTTGTTAGCACGGTAGTCGCGCTCGACCGGGCGCTCTTGCACAATCGTATAATCATGCTCGTCACCTCGGTGGCGTTCGTCGGGGCGACGTTTTTGTTGACTTGGTTAATGTTTCCCAAGGTTGAATACCTGCCCAACGGCAACCGCAACCTCATGATCGGCTTCGTCATTCCGCCGCCAGCTTACAATTTGCAGCAGATGACCCAAATGAGCCAGCGTGTCGAGAACAAGCTGGAGAAGTATTGGAACATCGATGACCGTGAAGCTGCGGCCTTGCTCGAAGCAAAAACACTGATCCCACCGATCGACAACTTCTTCTTTGTGACGATGGGCCCGTCAATCTTCATGGGGATGAGTTCCTACGATCCGCTACAGGCCGGAAAGTTGGCTGGGGCGATCATGGAGCTTCAGCCCGAACTCCATGGCTGTATCGTCTTCCCCATTCAGAGCAGTTTGTTCGAGCAAGGGCTGACCGCGGGCCGGAGTATCGATGTCGAAATCACCGGCCCCGATGTGCGAAAACTTGTCGCGCTTGGCGGACAATTCATGGGTGGGCCTGACGGACCACATCCGTTTTTAGCCGGCTATCGGATGCAACCCAAGCCGAGTTTGGACTTGAGTAGCCCCGAATTAGTTGTTACTCCGTTGCCGAATCAAGCCCATGACAATGGCTTTGCAAATACTAACGATGTGGGATATGTGGTGAATGTGCTGGTCGATGGGGCGTATACGACGGACTATTATTTGGACGCGGACAAAATCGATCTCGTGGTGAGGAGCAGCAAAAACTATGACGCGTTGCGGACGGAAGAACTCCGCCAACAAAAAATCGCGACCCCGAATGGCGATTTGATCGATCTTTCGGCGATTGCCGAGGTAAAGCTGAGCTATAGCCCCGAACAGATCAACCGGCGGGAACGACAACGGGCCATTACGATTTCTATCGTACCGCCGGAAAACATCCCACTTGAAGCGGCGATCGAAACGATTCAATCTAAAATCATCGCTCCACTCTGCGCCGAAAAACAAATCGACGACGGGCTCTACGAAATCAAACTCGGCGGCACCGCGGACAAGCTGAATCTGGCTTGGAATGCCATGAAGTGGAACCTGCTCTTGGCACTGGCAATCACTTACCTCGTCATGGCTGCCTTGTTTGAATCGTGGTTGTATCCGTTTGTCATCATGCTCAGCGTGCCTCTAGGCGCTGTTGGGGGCCTCGTCGGTCTGCAGTTGCTTAACCTTTTTGGGCTGCCGCAATCGCTCGACGTCCTTACAATGCTCGGGTTCATCATCTTGATCGGCACCGTGGTGAACAATCCGATTTTGATCATCGAGCAGACGCTAAACCTGATCGACGAAGGCATGGCTCCGCGGACCGCGATACTCGAATCGGTGCGAACCCGGATTCGGCCGATCTTTATGACGACGTTCATCGCCCTGTTTGGTCTGTTGCCACTGGTGATTTCACCGGGGGCGGGGAGCGAACTCTATCGCGGGATCGGCGCGGTTTTGCTCGGCGGGCTCGTCGTTTCGACGGTCTTCACGCTGTTCCTGGTTCCGTGCTTGTTCATTCTGGCAATCGAGCTACGAGAGATGCTTCGCAACTTGCTCCATCCACCCGCGACAATCTTAGCGCCTGCCGGCGTGCCGATGGAAGCCGTGCAGCCGCAGCCAGCCGCGGAGGATCACGAAATAAACGTGCCGCAGCCTTGGGAAACTCCAATTGTGGTAAAATCGACGAATGGACATTTGAATGGAAACGGCACAACACACCATCCTCGCGAAGGCATTGCCGAAACATGATTGAGATTGCACAAATCTCCGTAGGAAAACCGCCAAACGCTTTATTATTCAAAAACGTAGATTTGCCGCGGCATTTTCGCTAGTTTTATTCTGTCTACTGCTAATGACGCGCGGCTTGCAACTCCTTGTTCCCGGGCTGCTTTTTCACTAAAACAGCGGTTTGTGACTTGTGCCCAAACCTCTAGCCGTAATGCCGCCATGCCCGCCCCTGCTGAGAAAACAAACACTGCGAAAGAACTTGCCGATATTGGTCTGATTGGTCTCGCCGTGATGGGCGAAAACCTGGCTCTCAACATCGAAAGCCGCGGCTACACGATAGCCGTCTTCAACCGCACCACCAGCGTCGTCGATCATTTGATCGAAGGCCGGGCCAAGGACAAGAACTTTATCGGCTGCCATTCGATCGAAGAGTTGGTCAAAAAAATCGCCCGCCCACGCAAGGTCATGATCATGGTCAAGGCCGGCAAACCGGTCGACGACCTGATCGATCAGTTGGTCCCGCTCCTCGAACCGGGTGACGTCATCATCGACGGCGGCAACGAACACTACACCAACACCGAACGCCGCACTCAATACATCGAAAGCAAAGGCCTGCTCTTCATCGGCACCGGTGTTTCCGGCGGCGAAGAAGGGGCTCTGCTCGGCCCGAGCCTGATGCCCGGCGGCAGTGAAAAGGCCTGGCCGCTGGTCAAGCCGATCTTCCAAGCGATCGCCGCCAAGGTCGGTCCGAACAACGACATCCCGTGCTGCGAATGGGTTGGCCCTCGCGGTGCCGGTCAGTATGTGAAGATGGTTCATAACGGGATCGAGTACGGCGACATGCAGTTGATCTGCGAAGCGTATTACCTCTTGAAGCATGCTCTCGGTCTCAGCAACGCCGAACTGTACGACGTCTTCGCCGAATGGAATAAGGGGCACCTCGACAGCTACCTGATCGAGATCACTCGCGACATCTTCAGCGTCAAGGATCACGACACCGGCAAGGACATGGTCGATTTGATCATGGACACCGCTGGTGCCAAGGGAACGGGCAAGTGGATGAGCCAATTGGCGCTCGACCTCGGCGTGCCAAGCACACTGGTCACCGAAGCCGTGTATGCCCGCTGCTTGTCGGCGCTCAAGGACGCCCGCACCCGCGCGAGCAAGGTCCTCAAAGGCCCCACCGGCGCCAAGTACGACGGCGACAAAAAGCAATTCATCAACCAGGTCCGCGACGCCCTCTACGCAAGCAAGATCTGCAGCTACGCCCAGGGTTACGTCCAACTCCAAGCCGCGGCCAAGGAACATCAATGGCCGCTGAACTACGGCGACATTGCCCTGCTGTGGCGCGGCGGTTGCATTATCCGAGCGGTCTTCCTGCAATTCATCAAGGAAGCGTTCGACAAGGAACCGAACCTCGAGAATCTGCTCCTCGCCCCGTACTTCCAAAAGGCAACCGCCGACGCGCAAGAAGCGTGGCGCAATGTCATCATCACCAGCGTCAAACTCGGCATCCCGATGCCGGCCTTCACCGCGGCCCTCGCATACTACGACGGCTATCGCCAAGAACGCCTGCCGGCGAACCTGCTGCAAGCCCAACGTGATTACTTCGGCGCACACACCTACAACCGCACCGATAAGCCGGGCACGTTCCACACCGAGTGGATTCAGTTGCGCAAGCAGCCGAGTTAGTTAGCTGCACGAAGTGTTTAGTTGAAGCGACATCCAGGAAAATCTTCTATGGAACGCAGACGCAACGACAAACTGCCTTGCCTGGCATGCGGTAAAGAAACAGCTGGCAATGTCAACGATACTCTCTCCCAGAAATGGGGAGAGTTCTTTGCGAATTTGGCGCGCGTGCCTCTCTGCCCGCGTTGCCAACTTCTCAGCGGACTCCTTTCTGATTCCAAATTACTCGAAAACTTTGATATAACTCCGCAAGAAATATCAGAGCAAAAGTGGCAGATCGAAGTTGCCGTACGAACTTGGTGCATCCAAAGCCACAAAGCCATCGAAGCTTCAGCTACGCGTGCAAGTAATAACAGAAAGCCAACTCCCCCACGCCCAAAATCAGATACTCCAAGAATTCGAGAACGAGTTCGCAAACTGACGCTACCACAGAATACTAAAGTTGCTTCTAAAACTCCTGAATGGAAATTAATTCGACCTCGTGGCGGCTGTGCTTGGACAGCAGCGGAAGACTCTGAATTACGGAATGAACTTTTGGCAGGCCTGAGAGCTGAAGACATAGCCATGCACATGGGCCGAGGGAAACTTTCAGTCCAAGTTCGTGCGATCAAACTCGGACTTCAGTCGAGGTTGCGGTAGTGCTGCTAGCAAAACAGAGACTCCAGCCCCATTCTGCTCTTTTCGCCCTCCGCCGCTTCGGCTACCATCGGCCGCCCAATCTGGGAATGGAATCCTTTGGTTCGAGGTGCTTACAATGAACACAAGTCTTGGCTTTTTTGGCTGGCTCCGCGAAGGCGTCCGCCGTTCCATCGTGCTCGGGTTTTCGGACGCCATTCACGAAATCGGCGACCGCAAACAGGACGAAGATCTCTCGCCGCATTTGGCGGCCCATCTGCAAGAGAGCCTAATCGTTGACCCGAGCGAACGGACCGCCGCGCTCGCCGGCGCGACCACCACGGCTCCCGGCGCTCGCAAGCGCTTGGGCAAGTCGCTCGGAGAACTGCAACAAGGCGGCAAGGCGGCCTAGCGCCCCGCGCCGACAGCAATACACACGTCACTAGCCCACGCGGACTCATTCCGCGTGGGCTTTCGTCGTTTCTCATAAAGCCGCCGATGGTATCGGCGGGCCTACTTCTTCGGCACACCCGGCATCAGCGACACACTCGCCAACCGCGACATCGCTTGCAGCGTATTGGCGATCAACTGCGTCAGCGGTGCCGGATTGAGCAGCGAAAACACCAACTGCTCGGCTGTCGCGTGTAGGACCACATTGATCCCCGGCATGCGCAGCGTGAAGTACGTGCAATTCGGATCGTAATCCAACTGCTTGGCAAACTCGTCCAACTCCTCGATCTCGTCGATTTTTTCTTCCAGGTCATAACCCGCGCTGAGTACGATCAAGACCTTCTGAAAGTCCGCGGCGAAGACTTCCAAAAACGCCGCCTCTTCGACAATCTCCGGCCGGCGAAATGATACGGCTTCCGTCCGCAGCAGGTACCGCTCCGCGTCCTCGGGATCCTGCGCCAGCGTGACATTCAAATCAAAATCCGGCGTCTTGATCGAGGCGACCGCGCCGTCGTTGGTGAACTCGAGCTCCTTGCGCTTGTACCCGAACCCGCGGCGAATCCGATCGTGCAGGCTCGTCGCCAATTGCGCGACTTCGTCCGCGCCGCAGCGTTCGACGAACTTTTGCTCCCAATCGTCGTGCTTGGCGAGAGGAGTCTTCGGCTTTTGATAGCCCGCCAATTCCCGGACACGGCCCGACTTTTCCCCAACCAGTTTCGAATCTTTGAACATGCCTGCATCAATCCCATTTTGCTTGAAATACACCACTGCCAACCGAAAGATTTGACCACGCCGCGCCCATCACTGACAATGGGCCAAGGGAAAGGGACAAGGAAAAAGGGAAAAGGTAGCCAGTACCACCTCTTTCCTTTTCCCTTCATCCGTCTCGAGCATTTTCCAGGTTCACTGATCTCGTTTGGAGTTTCAACATCAATGGTACGCATCATTTGCTGGCCGTTACTAGTCGCTTTCCTCAGCACGATCAACTTCACTCATGCCGCGGAACTCGCCGGCAGCCGGCCGAACATCATTCTGATCCTCACCGATGACCAGGGTTACGGCGACCTCGCTTGCCACGGCAATCCGATCATCAAGACGCCGAACCTGGACAAACTGCACTCCGAAAGCGCGCGGTTCACCGACTTTCATGTCAGCCCCACCTGCGCTCCGACGCGTTCCGCCATCCAAACCGGACGCCATGAATTTTATAACGGCATCACTCACACGATTCTCGAACGCGAACGGCTCCGGCTCGATGCGATCACGATGCCCACCGTTCTTAAACAAGCTGGTTACACCACAGGAATGTTCGGCAAGTGGCACCTCGGCGACGAACCAGAGTATTGGCCGAGCAAGCGCGGCTTCGACGAAATGTTCATCCACGGCTGCGGCGGCATCGGCCAAAATTATCCCGGCACCTGCGGCGACTCCCCGGGCAACAAATACTTTGACCCCGTCATCAACCACAACGGCAAACTCGAAGCCACTCAGGGCTACTGCACCGACGTCTTCTTCAAGCAAGCCCTCTCGTGGATCGATAGCAAACGAGCTGGCAAGGAGCCGTTCTATTTGCAATTGGCCACCAACGCGCCGCACGCTCCTTATAACGTGGACCAAAAATACTCTGCTCCTTACGAGGGCAAAGTTCCCCAGCAAGTCGCCAACTTCTACGGCATGATTGCCAATATCGATGACAACATCAAAACGCTGCGTGAAAAACTGACCGAGTGGAAGCTCGACGACAACACGCTCCTGATCTTTATGACCGACAATGGCAGCGCCGCAGGTTCCAAGGTCTTTAACGCCGGCATGCGCGGCAATAAAGGAACCCCATTCATGGGCGGCACGCGCGTCCCGTCGTTCTGGTACTGGAAAGGCAAACTCCATGCTGGCGACATCACGGCTACCACGGCGCACCTCGACATCTTTCCGACACTCGCCGAACTCGCCGGAGCAACGCTGCCTGACCAAGCCAAACAACAAATCCAAGGCCGCAGCCTCGTCCCGCTGCTCAAGGACCCCACGGCTTCCTGGCCCGACCGCTATCTCGTCAGCCATGTCGGCCGCTGGCCCGCCGGCACCGACGTGGCCAACTCCAAACCGGCCGAAACCAAATTCGCCAACTGCTCGATCCGCTGGAAAAACTATCACGCCGTCCGCAGCGGCGGCAAAGCCAACACCAACGACTGGATGCTCTTCGATCTCAAGGCCGATCCGGGCGAAGAGCGGAACATCGCCGCCGATCATCCCGAGATCATCAAACAGCTCGCCGCCGAGTACGACCGCTGGTGGGCCGCGGCGGTGCCGAACATGGTCAACGAAACAGCCGCGGCCGAAGCCGCCAAACTCAAGTTCACGCCCTACAAGCAACTCTACTGGAAACAATTCGGCGGTCCTGGCCCCAACAACGTTCCGCCGCCGCCGGAATTCGGAAAATAGTGGTAGTGGGTCAGTTTGAACTTTGGGTGGCAGGGGACGACCAAAGGGAGGCCCCGGAACGCTCGACGTCAATACTTCCGGGTCCTTCGCTGCGCTGCGTCCCCGGCCACCCAGCGTTTCTATTTTCAAACTGACCCACCACCAAAAATAGTGTTGCGTATTTTTTTGCTGTTGCCTCGAGGCAACACTTGGGAAAACCCGCGAAAAACCGGGGGAAAAGGGGCTAAAAAAACAGAAAAACGCTCAAAAAAACAGAAAAAATCATAAAAAAATCGCGAAAAAACAGAAAAAAGATCCAAAAATATCGAAAAAAATTGCGCGCAAAGTGCGCCCACGGTGCGCCTCGATTTCAAACGTAAACCCGCGAAATCGCGGGCATTTCGGTTGTCGTCCCTCCTCAACTAGGGCGCGCTGCGCGCATTTTCGTGTTGCGCTAAAAGGCAACGCGCGCCGCGACTTGCGTTGCCATCAAAGGCAACTCCCGCCGCAGTTCTGCAAAGCCCCGCCGCTACTTGTCGCCAAGGCCGGAAGCCCTGGGACGCGCTGCTCTCCGACCGTAATCCAAGGTCTCACGGCCTTGGCTTCTGGTGAGCGCATAGGACAGCCATTCTCTTTACAGACGGTATTCATATGAACATACTTTCTGGCCCAAAATCAACCCCCATTGATTCCGAATTCGGGGGGGGAATTCAGGTTTGTGGAGCATGCTGACAGCGAGTGGCTGGGGTCGCAGCGTCCTCCCGCAGCCCCCAGCTTTCGAGCGAGCAAGCCGAGAGCAAGCTGCGCTGGTATTTGCTTAGGTCCGGAGGACCGGAATACTTAAGCCCAGGCCGTCAGGCCTGGGTCTGCGCGGATCAAAGAACAAAAGGCCTGGAAGGCCGACACTCGTGCCGGTCCTCCGGACCTACGATTTTCGAGGCGAACTTTTCCCAGGCCTCACGGCCTGGGCTTAATCATGACGGTCCTCCGGACCTCAATCGGATCGGCGGCGGGCGGCTCTGCTTTCTAGTCTTCCGGGGATTCGTTAAAGTGAGAACTCGCGGCGATTTCCCACCAAGCTTCCGGGGCAGGCCCACGCATGACACCGCACGAGTTTATCAACCGCTGGCAGCAATCCGGCGCGGCCGAGCGGGCCAACTACACGCTCTTTCTCACGGAACTCTGCCAACTTCTCGACGTGCCGCCGCCGGAACCGTCGCGCGATGACGACGCCGACAACGCGTACGTCTTTGAGCGCAACGTCCATTTCCCCAACGACAACGGCACGCACACGATCGGCCGGATCGATCTCTACAAACGCGGCGCGTTTGTCCTCGAAGCCAAGCAAGGGAGCGACGCCGCGACCGCCGAGGAACAAGCCGCCCGCGCGCTGCTTCCCGCCGCCGCGAAAAAGTCGAAGAAAGTCGGCACCGCCGTGCGCGGCACGGCCGCTTGGGACGACGCGATGTATCGCGCCAAGAACCAAGCCGAACGCTACGCCAAGGCGCTCCCCGCCACCGAGGGCTGGCCGCCGTTTCTGATCGTCGTCGATGTCGGCCACACGATCGAACTCTACAGCGAGTTCAGCCGCTCCGGCAAGGCGTACGTCCCGTTCCCCGACCCGCAATCGTATCGCCTGGCGCTCGCGGATCTGGCCAAGGACGACGTGCGCGCGGTCTTGAAAAAGGTCTGGCTCGACCCGCTCACCCTCGACCCGAGCCGCCGCGCGGCCAAGGTCACGCGCGAACTCGCGCAGCGCTTGGCCGAACTGGCGAAGCTGTTGGAAAAGGCGAAGCATGACCCGGAAGATGTTGCCAAGTTTCTCATGCGGTCGCTCTTCACGATGTTCGCCGAAGATGTCGAACTCATCCCACGCGGCTCGTTCAAGGATCTGCTCGCGGGCTTGCGCGACGAGCCGGAGAACTTCAAACCGGCGGCCGAGGATCTCTGGCGAACGATGAACACCGGCGGGTTCTCGCCCATCCTCCGCAAGCAGTTGCTCCGCTTCAACGGCGGGTTGTTTGCCGAGAGCGAAGCGTTACCCCTCACTCGGCCGATGCTCGAACTCCTTCACGAAGCGGCCGGCGCGGACTGGACCGACGTCGAGCCGGCGATCTTTGGCACACTGCTCGAACGGGCGCTCGATCCGGTCGAGCGCCACAAACTCGGCGCGCATTACACGCCCCGTGCCTACGTGGAACGGCTCGTCCTGCCCACGGTGATCGAACCGCTGCGCGATGATTGGCAAGCGGTGTTCGTCGCCGCGGTGACCGCGGCCAAGTCGGGCGATCTGGCCGAGGCACAGCAGCAAGTCCGCGCATTCCACGACACACTCTGTCACACGCGTGTCCTCGACCCCGCTTGCGGCAGCGGCAACTTTCTCTACGTCACGCTCGAACAGATGAAGCGGCTCGAGGGCGAGGTCCTCAACGCGCTCCGCGACTTTGGCGACAAGCAATCGACGCTCCTCGAAGTGGACCCGCACCAGTTCCTCGGGATCGAGGTGAACCCTCGCGCCGCCGCAATCGCCGACCTCGTCCTCTGGATCGGGTTTCTGCAGTGGCACTTTCGCACGCGCGGCAAGGCGCAGCTCGCCGAGCCGATCATCAAGAACTACAAGAATATCGAATGCCGCGACGCGGTCCTCGCCTGGGACAGCCGCGAGCCGGTCCTCGACGCGGCGGGCCAACCCGTCACGCGCTGGGACGGCCGGACGATGAAGCGGCATCCGGTGACGGGCGAAGACGTCCCCGACGACACGGCCCGCATCCCGGTGGAACGCTACATCAACCCGCGCAAGGCGGACTGGCCAGCAGCGGAGTTCGTGGTGGGGAATCCGCCATTTATAGGTGCTAGTCGCATGCGTGAAGCCTTGGGTGATGCTTATACACTTGCACTTCGAGATGCATACCAAGAAGTGCCGGACTCAGCAGATTTTGTTATGTATTGGTGGGACAAGGCCGCTGTATCCACATCTCAAAAAAGCATTCGACGATTCGGATTCATTGCCACAAATAGTATTAAACAATCATTCAATCGAAGAATTCTCGATAAACATTTAACTGGTGCATCGCCGATTTCTATTCGCTTTGCGATACCGGATCATCCATGGGTTGAGTCTTCTGACGGAGCAGCTGTTCGCATTTCAATGACCATTGCGTCTGCAGCAACAAAAAAGCCAGGCTTGCTGTTGAAAGTAAGCTCAGAGCATACAGCCCCAGATGGCAATACGCATGTGGAACTGGCAACTTCAACCGGATTAATAAATTCAAATCTGACTATCGGCACAAACTCTAATAGTGCTGTGCAATTGATCTCGAATCAATCTATTGCAATTCGTGGAGTGTGCCTTGTTGGCGAAGGTTTTGTAATTACACCTCAAGAAGCAGAGCAGTTGGGTTTGAACATACATGCAGGACTGAAGCAACATTTAAGAAAATACTTAAATGGTCGTGATGTTACAGCTCGATCACGGAATGCGATGGTGATCGATCTGCAAGGACTAACGGCTGATGAAGTTCAGAAAAAATACCCAGAAGTGTTCCAGTGGATTCTCGAACGCGTCAAACCAGAGAGAGATCAGAATAGAGAGGAATACCGCAGAATCAATTGGTGGGTATTTGGTCGACGTCATACCGACCTACGTGCAGCTATCAATGGAATGAATCGCCACATTGCAACACCAATGACGGCAAAGCATCGCATGTTTGTATTCTTGGATGGTGATACATTACCCGATCAAGGACTTGTTAGTATTGCTATCGAAGATGCTCTGTATTTAGGAATACTCTCATCAAAAATTCATGTACTTTGGTCTTTAGTAGTCGGCGGTACACTTGAAGACCGTCCGCGCTATAACCAAACACTTTGTTTTGAACCTTTTCCTTTTCCAATCTGCACCGACGCTCAAAAATCCCGCATCCGCGAACTCGGTGAGCAACTTGACGCGCATCGCAAACGCCAGCAAGCGTTGCATCCCAAGCTGACGCTCACCGACATGTACAACGTCCTCGAAAAACTCCGCGCGGGCGACGTGCTTTCGGCCAAGGACAAGACGATTCACGAGCAAGGGTTGGTTTCGGTCCTGCGGCAGATTCACGACGACCTCGATGCGGCCGTCTTCGACGCGTATGGCTGGCCACCGACGCTGACCGACGACGAGATTCTCGAACGGCTCGTCGCGCTCAATGCCGAGCGGGCGGAGGAAGAGAGGAACGGAATCATTCGCTGGCTCCGGCCAGAATTCCAGAACCCGCCGAACGCCGCCAAGCAACAAGGGAAACTCGCGCTCACGGATGAAGAGGACGACGAGACGGACGAAACAACCCCGCGCCGCGGCAAAAAGGCGAAGCCAGCCAAGGCCGCCGCGAAAGCAAGCAAAGCCAAGCCGGCGGCGAAACAACCGTGGCCCAAGGAACGCGCGGCCCAAGTCAAGTCGGTCCTCGCCGCGCACCGCGCGGCGGGCGGGTCCGTGACCGTGGACAAGCTGGCGAAGCACTTCGTGCGCGCCCCCAAAGAGACGATCGCCGAATTGCTCCAAGCGCTAACAACGCTCGGCCAACTCCGCGAAGTCGAACCGGAGACGTACGCGGAGTAGGTCCAGCTCTCCGAGCGGGACCTCGGGGCGGCGTTTGACGACGAACGTTGTTTAATGATCATGCGTCTGCTCCCGCCCCAAGGTCCCGCGGAGGACCGCGGGACCTACAGGACCGTCCTAGCGTCCTTGCCAGGAACACGCGCGCAATAGCCCCGCAGGGGGGCCGAGTACAGCCCTGGGTGAGCGAAGTGAACCCAGGGTCAAGGTCCGTTTGAAATTGGCAAGCCCTGAAAGGGCGGCCGAGGGTTTTCGCTCATCCCGACGTATGGCAACAGAATGAAGGCAGGAGAATGAATTCAGAATTATTCTTCTGCCTTCGTTCTTCTGCCTACAAACTCTTGCCTGTGCCCCTGCGAAAACGATTCGCGCGTATGAGGTTAAACTAGAGCGGGTTCAAGATAGCTGTAGCGTCGATGACGTAGGCGAGGCAAGGAGAGCGAAGCAGGCGAATCCTAAGATTCGCCGATGCAGCTCGACGAAGCCACGCGCCGCCGCAGCCCGTCAGAACGCTACAGATAACTTGAACGCGCTCTAGGCCGCCCTTTCAGGGCTTGCGGTATTCAATCACCTCCGACCCAGGGTTCGCTTTGCTCACCCTGGGCTGTGTTGGGCCGCCCCCTTTTTTTATGCTCGAAAAAAAGTTCTGAACTTCTGCTCCCCTTTTTCTCTCAGCGGCATTTAAAGCCCGACGATGCCAGCGGCGGCTTGGTTTTCTATGAGCAGACGCAGAACCGGGTGACTGACGTCACCTGCTCGCGAGGAGTTGTTTAAGATAGGCACCCGTGTGACTCCCCGCACAATTGACCAACTCCTCCGGCGTGCCGGTGCAAAGAATCTGCCCGCCGGCCGCGCCGCCTTCGGGGCCCATGTCGATGAGCCAGTCGGCCGACTTGATCACGTCGAGGTTGTGCTCGATCACGAGGACGGTGTTGCCGGCGTTGACGAGTGATTGCAGCACTTCGAGCAAGCGGCGGATGTCATCGAAGTGGAGGCCAGTCGTTGGTTCGTCGAGTAGGAACAGTGTGTGGCCGTTGGTCGGCTTGCCGAGTTCGGTGGCGAGTTTGATCCGCTGCGCTTCGCCCCCCGAGAGCGTGCTCGCCGCTTGACCGAGCGAGATGTAACCGAGCCCGACGCGATTTAGGCACTCGACCATCGGCGCGATCATCGGGATGTTTTGAAAAAACGTGACCGCTTGTTCGATGGGCATCGCCAGGGCGTCGGCGATCGAGAGGCCGCGGTAGCGGATGTCGAGTGTCGCGGCGTTGAACCGCGTGCCGTGGCAGACTTCGCACGGGACGTCGATGTCGGGCAGGAAGTTCATCTCGATGCGGCGGAGCCCGGCTCCTTCGCACGTTTCGCAGCGGCCCCCTTTGACGTTGAAGCTGAACCGACTGGCGCTGTAGCCGCGCTGTTTCGCCTCTTTTGTGCCAGCCCAAAGTTTGCGGATTTCGTCGTAAATTCCGGTGTAAGTCGCCGGATTGCTGCGGCTGCTTTTGCCAAGCGGCGATTGATCGACGCGGATCATCCGTTGGATGTGATTCACTCCGCGCAGCGACGTGAATGGACCAGGCGTGGGGCCTTCGCCCCACAGCCGCCGGTGCACCGCGCGGGCCAGCGTGCCGTTGATGAGCGTGCTCTTGCCCGAGCCGCTGACGCCGGTGACGCAAACGAAGAGTCCCAGCGGAATGCTCACGCCGACATTGCGCAGGTTGTTCGCTGTGCAGCCCTCGATCGTGAGTTGCTGCGTCTTGAGCGGCTTGCGGCGCGACGTTGGCAGCGGAATCGAGCGGCGGCCGGCGAGATAGTCGCCGGTGAGGCAGCCCTCCTTGGCGATCACTTCGGCGGCAGTTCCCTGCGCGATGATCTGACCGCCGTGCGCGCCGGCCCCGGGTCCGATGTCGAGGATCTGATCCGCGGCGCGCATCGTCGCTTCGTCGTGCTCGACGACGAGGACCGTGTTGCCGCGTTCTTGCAGGTCACGGATCGATTCGATCAAGCGGTCGTTGTCGCGGGGATGCAAGCCGATCGAAGGTTCGTCCAAGATGTAACAAACGCCGACCAAGCCGCTGCCGATGCTCGTCGCCAGACGCACCCGCTGCAACTCGCCGCCGCTCAGGGTCGCGGCCGAACGATCTAGCGTCAGATAACCAAGTCCAACTCGGTCAAGGAACTGCAGCCGGTTTTGAATCTCTTGCAGCAGGGGTTCCAAGATCGGCTGCTCGTCTTCCTCGGGTTCAATCTGCGCGCACCATTCGAGCGCCGCGCCGACATTCTGCGCGCACCACGCGGGCAGCGTTGTGTCAGCGAACGTCGCTGCGCGCGATTCAGGGCGCAGACGCGACCCGCCGCAGGCGGGACAAGGAACCATCGCCCGAAAGCGCTCCAGTTCCTCGCGGCGTTCTTCTTTCAAGCTCGTGGCTAGCTCCTTTTCGAGTTCAATCGCCAAGCCGGCGTAATGCGTCGAATCGCCGCGCCAGAGCGCCTCGCGCGCGGCTTCCGGCCACTCGGCGAGCGGCATTTCCCAGTTGACTTTCCAGCGCGGCAGCACTTCTTGCAGCGCGGCGGTCGCTTCGCGGAGAGCCTTGGCGGTCAAACCTTTCCACGCCACATTCGCGCCGTTCGCCAGCGACAATTCGGGATTCGGCAGCACGAGTGTCGGATCAAACGCGAGCTGTTGACCGAGGCCTTCGCATGTGGGGCAAGCACCGTACGGACTGTTGAACGAAAAGCTGCGCGGCTCGAGTTCGGGGAAGCTCAGCTTGCAGGTGGGGCAAGCATGAATCGTGCTGAGCAATTCTTCGTCCCAGGCTGTCGTGTCGTTGCCTGCGGCGTCTTTGGTCAGTTCTTGTCCCGGCGGAAGAGAGCAAACAATCACCGCGCCGCCCCCCTGTGTGATCGCCAGCCGTAGCGACTCGCCAAGACGTTGTTCGATCTTCTCGCGAATGATGATCCGATCGACGACCGCTTCGATCGTGTGAGCCTTCTTCGGATTCAGCTCCGGCGGAGGATCGACATCAACGATTGCGCCGTTGACACGAGCGCGCAGGAAGCCTGCCTTGCGAATCTCTTCGAACAGCTCGAGTTGCTTCCCTTTTTGCCCGCGGAGCTTCGGCGCGAGGAGCATCAACTTCGTTCCCGCCGGCTCTTCGAGGAGTTGCTCCAAGATTTCGTCCGCCGATTGCTGCTTGATCGACTCGCCACAGTTGGGACAAATCGGCGTTGCGAGCCTGGCCCAGAGGACGCGCAGGTGATCGTAGATTTCCGTGACGGTCGCGACGGTGCTGCGCGGATTCGTGCTGCCGGAACGCTGGTCGATGCAGAGAGTCGGCTGCAAGCCATCGATCAGGTCGACATCAGGACGTTGCAGTTGATGCACGAACTGTCGGGCTGAGACGCTAAGGCTTTCCAAAAACTGCCGCTGCCCTTCGGCAAAGAGTGTGTCGTAGAGCAGCGAACTCTTGCCCGAGCCGCTCGGACCGGTAACGACGATCAACTGGCCGCGGGGCAGGTCGAGATCGACGTTCTTCAAATTGTGCTCCCGCGCGCCGCGAATCCGCAGGCAGTCGCCGGCCGGCTCATGACTTTCGGCGTTTTCGTTGGGCAGATTCATGCACTCTCGAAGCCCCAGAGGAACAGCAAGCGGCGGAGGCGAATTCGGCTCGCATGCCCCGGTTAGGAAAATGCACGCGGGACGAATCTTGTTCTATAGCAAAACATGGCCTGCGCCGCAAATTGCCGGCGAACTTCGTTGGCGAAGAATGTAATTGCCAACAGGCTGATTCGAGCCGCACCTGTTACACTAGAGCGGGTTCAAGATAGATGTAGCATCGATGGCGTCGGCGAGTCAAGCTGGGCGAGGAGAGCGAAGCAGACGAATCCTAAGATTCGTCGATGCAGCTCGACGAAGCCCAGCGCAGACGCAGCCAGCCAGAACGCTACAGATAACTTGAACGCGCTCTAACGTGAAGCGTTGTTCTTTCGCACTTACCTTTTATCCCCTGAACTTTATACATTCACTCATGTCCCGCCGTACTTCTCGCTGGCCCATCATTCTTGGCGTGATCATGATCGTCCTGGTTGTGGCGCTTACGGTCGGTTGGATCGTCGTGAACGCCACCGCCGCGAGTGAAAGCGAACGAGCCGGCTTTTACTACACGCTCTTGGCGGTGGGCACGACATTGCTCGTTTTGGTGCTGGTCGGGACGGTGATGTATCTCACAATCACGGTGAAAACCGTGCGGCTCGCGCAGCAGCAATCGAACTTCATCGATAGCGTGACGCATGAACTAAAAAGTCCCATCGCCTCGCTCAAGCTTTACCTGCAAACGCTCGAGAAGCGCAAGCTGCCCGAGGAACAAGTCGCCGAAGTTCATCACTCGATGCTCGAAGTCCTTGGCGGGCTCGATCACCTGATCGATCACTTGCTCGACGCCGCGCGGCTTGAAAAAGGGGTCGTCGAAATCCCGCTCGAAGAGGTGGACCTGCCGGCGGTTCTCGAACAATGCGCTGCGACGACGACACGGCTCTACCGTCTCCCGCCCGAGGCGATCACGCTGCGGCTGCAGCCGATTCCGTTGTTTGGGCACACCAAAGAGTTGGAGATGGTGTTTCGCAACATCATCGACAACGCGGTAAAATACTCCGGAAGCGATCCGCGCGTCGAAGTCGAAATCTACTCGCCATCGAGCTCCACAATCGGTGTGCGAATCAGCGACAACGGACCAGGGGTGCCGACGAATCTGCGCCGCAAAATCTTTGGCCGGTTCGTGCGGCTTGGCAGTGAACTCGAACGGAAGCAAGCCGGCACGGGACTTGGCCTCTACATCGTGCGCGAACTGGTGAAGCGCATGCGCGGCAAGATTCACGTCCACAGCCGCAGCCCGCTGCCGGGGACGTCGTTCGAGGTGGAACTCCCGCGCCGGCCGGGGTAAGTGCAAATGCAAAAGTCAAAAGGCGTAATGCAAAAGGAAATACAGAAAGACATTCAACACTGAGAGACGGAGAAAATTCAGAGCGGCACCGAGAAGGCAAATACGAATGCATTGCCCACAGATCGACACAGATACATACAGATGAGAGAAGAGATGAATCTTAAGGGCCTATCCCAATATCGTTTTGATTACATAACACAGTTGACGAAAGCTGGCTTTGCCCGCAAAAGTCGAATTCACGCGCAACAGTTTCACCCCATGCTGCACAGAGATATTGGGTAAGCGTCCGGTGAACCGCATCTTGTGTGGCATGTTAGGCTGGGATTTGTTTTATCACAACGAATCCTCGGAGCGAATTCATGTCCCAGCGTCGAGTGCCCCGGGATGCGGCGAAGGAAGCTTGGTGGCGTGAGCAG
>JBGSSS010000043.1:0-15131 GCA_041736895.1 Pirellulales bacterium | reverse complement strand
GAATCGCGCGGGCGAACTCGTCGGCGTGATCGCGGCCGTTGCGCCCGCCGGCCAGAACTCGAACGGGTGGAGTTATGCCCTGGGGACGCGGCATCTGGAACGCCTGCGCAAGGCATTCACCGCCGGCAAGACGATCGAACTCAAACGCCAACGCCCGATGGCCGGCTTCACGCTCGGGGCCGGCGATGCCGAAGGCGTCGTCCGCGTCGAGCGCGTCCAACCCGACGGACCCGCCGCGAAGCAGGGTATTGCCGTCGGCGACATCGTCCTCGAAGCCGACGAACTCAAACTCCGCAGCGCGTATCAAGCCGTGGACATGATCCTCCGCAAGCAACCGGGCGATACGGTCAAGCTGGTGGTCGAACGCGGCGGCGAGCGCCGCACGGTCGAGTTGGAACTGGTCGGTGCGACTGCTCCGCAGGTGGCTGTTACGCCAGGCACCGGCGAAAATTCCACGGTGCAAGTCGGGCCGAATGTCAAAGCGACGCTGCAGAATGGCAAGCTGGTGATTCAAGGTTCCGAAAACGGCGCGCCGGTCGCCATCGACGGCAAAGCGACGAGCCGCAAAAGCATCGGCGACGAAGCCACGATGCTGCGGCTGCAACTGCAAGGCTACGAACGCGTGATCCAGAGCATGCAGAAAGAAATCGAATCGCTCCGCGCCGAAACGAGTAAGCTCCGCAGCGAGTTGAGCAAATAAAGCCGCCGATGGTATCGGCGGGCATTTTCACCGTAGGTCAGGCTTTAGCCTGACCTACAGGCCTACTTTTCCAAAGTCACTTCAAAATTCTCGCCCGCCAATTGATGAACCGCCTCTTGCAGCTCCTTCTCGCTGGGACTGTGCAAGCCGGCAACCGTGACGGTCGCGACGCCGAGTTTATTTTCCTCGGCAGCCGGCTTGGAATTGCCGGTGGTCGTTGACGCTGGCGTTTCGACGAACTTGACCTCGGCATCTTGCACGCCTTCGACCTTCTTGAGCGCTGCGGTGACGTTTTTCACGCAGCCTTCGCAGTGCATTCCCGCGACGCGGAGTTTCAGCTCGCGCGGCCGGCCCGCCACTTCGACGGCAATAAACGAAACGACGGCCACCGCCACAATGCCGACCACGATGTACCAGAATTTCGTTTCCAAGACATGAGTGGACATGGGGCCTCCGCGCGGAAAATGATGTCATTGGGGATCAGTGTTGATTATAGCAAAGGATGTCTGGACGGGTTATAGGTTGTAAGTTGTAGGTCGTAAGTAAATCGAATACCTACAACTTACAACCTACAACTTACAACCAAAAACACGATCACTTGCGAACCAAGTCCCTTCGCCGTAGTCTTTTAGAGTGACCGAACCCACTCTTTTGAGACCAGCAATGGACATTTTTGCCGACCTGACTGCCCGCGGGCTGATCCACCAGACGACCGATGAAGGCCACCTGCGGGAGTGGCTTGCTAGCGGCTCGCGGACACTCTACGCCGGGTTCGATCCGACGGCCGACAGCCTACATGTGGGGAGTCTCTTGCCGCTGTTGACGCTTCGTCGTTTTCAAAAGGCGGGCCATCGCCCCATCGCGCTCGTTGGCGGCGCGACGGGGATGATCGGCGACCCAAGCGGCAAATCCGAAGAGCGCAAACTGCTCAGCGAAGACTTGCTCCGGCACAATGTCGCGGGCATGCAGGCCCAGATGCGGCGGTTTCTCGATTTCGGCACGAGCCCGCGCGACGCCACGCTGGTGAACAATTTCGATTGGATGAACGGGTTCACGTACCTCAGCTTCTTGCGCGACGTCGGCAAACATTTTCCGGTCAACACGATGCTGGCCAAGGACAGCGTCAAAGCCCGCATCGAACGCAGCGACAGCGGCATGTCGTACACCGAGTTCAGTTACATGCTGCTGCAAGCCTACGACTTCGTCCACTTGAATCAGACGGCGGGTTGCGAGCTGCAAATCGGCGGCAGCGATCAATGGGGCAACATCACCGCCGGCATCGAACTCGGCCGGCGGTTGCATGGAGCGTCGCTGTTTGGGCTGACGTGCCCTCTGCTGCTGAAGTCCGACGGCACGAAGATGGGCAAGACCGAAAAAGGCGCCGTCTGGCTCGACGCCAACCGCACAAGCCCGTACCAGTTCTTCCAATACTGGGTCAACGTCGACGACGCCGATGCGGGCAAGTGCCTGCGGTTCCTCACGGAGTTGCCGCTCGAAGAACTCGACGCGCTCGATGCTTCGCGCGCGAGCGACCCTGCCAAACGCGAAAGCCAAAAACGCTTGGCCGAATCGCTCACGCAACTCGTCCACGGCGACGAAGGCCTCGCCGCCGCGCGCCGCGCGACCGAGATCTTCTTCGGCGCGGCCATCGACAAACTCGACGATCGCCAGCTCGGGCAAATCTTCGCCGACGTCCCGAGTAAGGAATTGCCGCGGGCGAAATTGGACGAGGGCCTGCCGCTCACAGACGCCTTGATCGCTGTCGAACTGGCCAAGAGCAAAAGCGAAGCCCGCCGGACGATCGAACAAGGCGGCGCCTACGTCAATAACAAACCGCGCACGGACGTGAACGACAAACTGACGCCGGCGGACTTGGCGAGCGAGACGGTGATTGTGCTGCGGAGCGGGAAGAAGAAGTATGCGCTGTTGAAGTTGGTGTAGGGGTTACAGGATTTCGTACTTCAGCTTTATCTGCTTGGCATGTAATTCTCTGAACGGTGCCACCGCCGCGCTATACTCAACGGTTCCCGGCAACGGTGAATTCATCACGGCCGTGACAAATTCTACGGGCGGACGATATTGATGTACCTCGACATAATGGGTGATCATCTCGGGGGCAACGTAAAGCAATTCGCCGGCTGGCACGCCAAAGTTCCCGCCCGCCTGAAACTTGTTGCATAACTCGCAGCCATGAACGCCTAGGAACATTCCCCAACCTAGCGCTTCCGAACTGTCGCCCCAAAGTTTTGCGAATTGATAAAGCCGAAGTAAAAACTCGATTGATGTTTCGCCCTTGGGAAAAGACTTCTTGGACGAGAACCAGCTCGGGGCTGCAAGCCAGCCAACCGCGCGCACATGCTCCCCTTCGTCGATCAGGGTGACCGTGCCGAGATCGGGATACCAGGACATGGCATATTCCTAGAATTGAGTCAGGCTAAAGTATCTGGTTTGAATTTACCTTCGATCGTCAGTTAATCAAAATTAAGAACCTCTCGCCGCGATGTATCGCCACGCTTCACCCGTAGCGATACATCACGTCCGTACGCAGCACATACTTGCAGCCATCGAGAACCGGTTGGCCTTTGTGCAGAATGTCGTGCACAAAGAACAGCGCGAGGCCCTGCCGCGGGACGATCGAAATATTTTCGATCGTCGTTTCGCCACCGGCGAAGCCGTCGTTCAAGGAGATCATGAACGTCAATTGGCTGCGCTCACCGTTGTCACGTTCGAACGCACCGTCGTAGTGCCAGTCGAATTGCTGGCCGACTTCGTAACGGTAATAACGAAACCGCTCGTTCACGCCGCAAGCGGTCCAATCGCCGCGGCGTTGCGGAATGTAATCGCCGATGCGTGCCCACAGGTCGTTCGCCCGCGCCGGTTCATCGAGCATCACGCGCGTGTTGTTGCGCACGTCCTTGCGGATCTGCGTCCCGAACATCGAATTGATCGGCGCATCGGCGAAACCCATTGATTCGGCCAAGGCGATCGCAGCGGCACATTCATCTGCCGAGAAGAAATCGGCGACGGTAAAGATTTTGTCGGTGATGTAATTGTATTCGGGCATACGGGTTCCTCGCGGTTCGGGAACCTGGAAGACACGCGAGGCAAGCCGGGGTTCGCTGCGTTTTTTGTAGCCCGTAGCGTTAGCGAGGGCGGCAAAAAATGTGCTCCATCATAACTCGACGCCTAAGCGAGGGAGTTCAGCAAGTTGGTTTGAGCAAGAATTACTATACTCACGAATGTCTTTTTGACAGCCAAACCGATGAATCACGCCTCCAATCTTGAGCTGCTTGATTATCGACGCGAAGCTGCCAATCGCCGCGTGTTATAGACTCGATGATTCCCAAAAGCCTCGCAATATCAGGCCAGTATTCTTTCGCTGCTTGATCGTACTCCTCACTTGTGATTTGCAAGAATTCACCTGGCGGGATCAAATCCGCAAGTTCGATGCAACACCCTGTCCAACGATGTCCTTCGGATTTGCAGTATTCCCAGCGCTCGTCGCCGTCCTGGCAACGATGCGCGGCGAACCAGTCGAGGAACGTGTTACGCTCCCTGTTGCTGGCCCACACGCCAACGTAGCCATATCCAAGAAATGCACCCATGAAATACTCTGCATTGCAAATGACGATCTAGCTGAATTTTTAAGATCAATTGCGTGACCACTAGCTGGAGCATAACAACGTGGTATTTTGAGTCCCAGCCTCAGTGGTGCATCAGTTACCTATTAAGATAGTTTCATGAAATCTAAGACCCGGCGTTCGCTAAATAGGTTCGCAGTATTTTTTGTCGCCCGTAGCGTTATCGAGGGCGGCAAAAACGTCGCTTTCTTGAAGAGAAATCATTTCGGCTTCGCTGCGCTCAGCCGCCCTCGCTAACGCTTCGGGCTGCTGTTTTCTCTCCCTCGCTCACGCGTCGGGCTTTCATCTGCTCTCCCTCGCTAACGCGTCGGGCTGCTATTACTTCGGCTTTGACGGCGTGATTTGATCCGAGTTGATATGTAGCCAACTTCGCGTGCTGAATGAGTTCAGCCCGAACGTGTACGGCAATTGCTGATACAACAGCGCCGGCGCGCTGGTGTAATTGCACTCGTGCTTGTCCTCGGGTAAACCCGGAAGCGTTGCAAACTTGGTGTCTTCCAGAAACGGGATAAACACGGCCACGCGCAGCGTGCCGCGAAACGTGCCGGGTTTGTCGCTCTTGGAGAGTCCCTCTTTGATGATTAAATCTTGCTTCAACAAGCGGTCGGCCAGTTCGCGCAACTCGATTTGATACTCGAACGGATAGCCGCCCTCTTTGTTGCGCTCGATCAATTGCGTGTGCAGGATCAACACCTGCGCCGGATCGAGCACGAGCGTCGGGGCCGTGTATTCAGGCTTCTTCTTTTCATCGGGCGGAGCAGCCGGAGGCGCGGCGGGAACCTTGTCCGCGTCGCGATCGAGGTACGCGAGGAAATAGATTTGGTACTTGTCCTTGTTTTGCCCCCCGAGCTTCCGGTACTCGCCGCGCAGTTTGAACGCCTTCTCGTCCGCCTTGACCGACAGCTCGCTCAGGTACGATTCCATGATCGGAGCGCAATGCTGGGCCAAGGCGGCGCGGCAGCAGCCGAGCAGCAAGCAAGTCAAAATAAGAGCGGGACGCATCGTTGGCTCCTTGTCGAAAAAAACGCGGAGCGTTCGGGGCGATAAGTGAATCGCCGCGCTGCCTCGCTTCGTTCAAGCTAACTCTCGGCCGCCAACGCGTCAAATTCGCTTGGGCCTCACTTGGTGTTGGGAATGATCTGGTATTGTTCTTTTTTGGGAAAGACAAGTTTCTCGGGCAGCTTGGGCAGAACTTTATCCCGTTCCTCTTGGTTCTGGATTCCTGCTCCTTCGACAAATGTCCATGTCTGGCCTTTGTCCGGGGAAACGCCCAACAAGTACGACTTGCTAAGAATTTTCCCCTTGGCAAACGTCATTTCATTTTCGGTGGGGATGATCACAAACAGGTTCTCCCCCTCGGGATAAAATTCTCCCGGATCGCCGAGTTTGCAACCGGTGATTTCCAGCCCCTTGGCCTTGATCTGTTTCATGGCATCCTGGGAAAGCTCGATAGCGCGGTCGCGGCCGCCCATACTTTTGACGACACTCGGATACGTGGTGTCGATCACTTTCGCCAAATCATCTTTGAGGATCGCATCGCGCATTTCAGTGGCGAACTTCATGACCGAGGCCGCGAGTTTTTCATCAGCTTGCAGCGGAGTTGCTAAAAAGAGTATCCCCACGAAGAAGAGGTATTTCAGCATGAGGAGTTCCTTTTCGATGGCTGTTGCGGGCGGACGTTCGCTCCACACATCATGGACCGCGAAAATCCTCGCCGCAAGTGCTTCTTTATTTTATCAACGAAACAGCAGCGGCGCGACGTAATACAGATCGCTCTTCCACACGGCGAAATCGTGCTTGCCGTTGGGGTGAATGTGCCAGTGATGCGGAATTTTTTTCTCGTCGAGTGCGGTGTGAAAGTCCTTGCTGATGCGCATCAGCCCATCTTGGTCGCCGCATGAGACCCAGAGGAGTTTGAGTTGCTTGGCCGTGTCGGCCGGGTCTTTGACGAGCGCATCGGCCTTCTTCGTGTTGGGCGCGGACGAGAACCCGCCGACCCAGGCGAATGTTCCCAGGTTCGCCAGCCCAAAGTTCAGCGACTGGCCCCCGCCCATCGACAGGCCGCAGATCGCGCGCGACTCGCGCTCGGCTTTGACGGAGTAATTCTTCTCGATGTGCGGGATCAGATCCTTGAGCAGGTCCTGCTCAAACGCGGCGAACGCCGGCGATTGTTTCGGGAACGGATCGCGCGGGCCAAGATCCTTCGCCGCGCGGCCGTTGGGCAGGACGACGATCATCGGCACCGCGAGTTTGTCGGCGTACAAGTTATCCAGCACCACATTGGCCGCGCCGCCGCGCGTCCATTCGCGTTCGTCCCCGCCAATCCCGTGCAGCAAATAGAGCACCGGATACTTTTGCTCGGGCGAGTAACCCGGCGGCGTGTAGACCTGGGCCTTGCGTTTTTCGCCGACGGTGGTGGAGTCGTACTCGATTGTCTCGAGCTTGCCGCGCTCGATGCCGTCACGGCGAGAATCAAAACCCTTCGGCGGCGCGGCGAGTTGCTCGGGGAGTTGGTCCGCGGCGTGGGAAACGCTACCGAGTAAGATCAGAGCGACGAACATGCTGAAGTGCAGGCTGCGAAACATCGTGGCACCCTTAAGTGTTGTCCGTACTTGGCGATAAATTTTCCGGGTAGAACTTTAACACCGGCGGGTGGGTATTGGATCGTAGGCTAAACAACGATTTTCCCATCACGGACCTGATTTATCACTGGGCCGTATGCGCACACGGTCGGCTTCAACCGTGACGATTGCGCCTTGCAATAACTCATTGCCATATTGCGTCAATATCTGATGGCTTATTGCTCCTTGCTGCCGTGCTGGAATGTTGACTAAGCGAACGATCCCGCAATGCGGAAGATTGTAACGAATCGCCAGTTCGCCAAAATCTTTATCGAGGGTAATGAGCACGCGCTGTTCTTGTTCGGCGAGCGCGAGAATCGCTTCGTCGCCCGGATCTTGCGGCAGATCGCCTGTCCAAGCAACGTCATGATTGGCCGCGAGGAGATCGGCCTTGGCTCCGCCCCAAACACAAGTATCGAGCAGCACTTTCATGCGGCCGACTCGATCTTGAGCGGTTCGATCCGTTCATGCCCGACCAAACGGCGGGCATAGATGAGACAGGCTTGGATGTCTTCGATCTCCAGCCACGGATAACCCTGCAACAGAACTTCAGGCGAATCGCCCGCCGCCATCATACCGAGAACATGCTCCACCGCCAGCCGGCGGCCGCGAATGATGGGCTTGCCGCCGAAAATGTTTGGGTCGACCGTGATGCGGTCGAGAAGTTGCTGTTCAGTTTGCATAGAGTTTTTCCAGGGTGGCTGTTCCAGATCATTTTCGCAGGTTTAGGGGAACTGTCAAATATTGCGGTTTATCGACTAACCGAGACTAATTTTGTGGCTCTTCGACATATTTCGAGAAGATTTTGATATACGGTGTTTCGAACTCCAATCTTGTAATTTCTCGAAACGGAATAATGACTGGATCATCTTTCCAACGCCCGAGGGCATTGAAATGGATAAAGGAAACGGACTTTTGATCAACTGAAAGAATTCGCCCAATGTAAAAGTCCTGGATGTCTTTGATCAAATCCTCGCATTCAATGATGATGTTTTGCCCGCGTTCCTTGAGTGCACTCAGCAAGTCCGCAATGTTGTCCAATGGCAGATCGTTGGGAATCACCTCAAGACCAAGCAGTCCCTCTGCGGAAAGCATTTTCTCGAATTGACGTTCGTATTCGCCCGAACGAATTTTTTTGATGTCCCGCAAACGTAGGGTCGTGAATCCTTCAGGTGAGAAGTCGTGAAATTGTTGAAATAGTACCCAATCGGTGCCTACACCCAGGACACAGCCGTTGTGCAATCTTTCGCTGGGGATTCGACGCGTTAAACGTACTTTTTTCCAAGTTCCAACGAAGGAAGCCAATTGCTCATGGATGGAAGTATTCTCAGACATTGAAATCTTTGCCCTGGATAGTAGTTACTCGCGAATTCATCTTTGTCAAATCTCGATTGTATTCGAAGCCCCCCCCTTCAAATCACCTCGCTTTTCTCCGCAATCTCCTCCTCCACCCCCTGCTCCGCCCCGGGAGCGCTCGCCAGCTTCGGCTCCGGCTGGAGCATCGGCAGTTGATGCAGGCTTTCGCGCTTTCGCAGCGTCGGGAAGAGACCCATCCACGCGGCAACGATCACGAGCGTGCCGATGCCGCCGAGGAGTGTTGCCGGCACCGCGCCGAGCCAGGCGGCGGCGAAGCCCGATTCGAATTCGCCGAGTTGGTTCGACGTGTTCACAAAGACCGAGTTCACCGCGCTCACGCGGCCGCGCATCGCGTCGGGCGTGTCGAGCTGCACCAGCGCGTGGCGGATCACCATGCTCACCATGTCGAACGCGCCGAGCGCGAAGAGCGCGGCCAACGACAGCCAGAAACTCGTCGAGAGTCCAAACACGATCGTCGCCACGCCGAAGCCGGCGACGGTACCGAACATGACCATGCCGACGCGGCGCTCGATTGTCCAGCGGGCGAGGAAAAACGACATCAAGAGCGCCCCGACGGCCGGCGCGGCGCGCAGGAAGCCGAGACCCGTGGTGTCGACGTGCAGGACTTCGTCAGCGAAGATCGGCAAAAGCGCCGTCGCGCCGCCGAGCAACACCGCGAACAAGTCGAGCGACATCACGCCGAGGACGTCGGAGCGAGCCCAGATGAATCGGAATCCGGCCAGGAGCGAGTCGAGCGTCGGCCGTTCGCGCTCGTGCGTGAGCGGCTGCTCGGGCAGGCCCCACATCATCACGGCGGCGAGGATGTACAACCCCGCGGCCACAGCATACACGACTCCCGGCCCAAGGATATAGAGAAAGCCCGCGAAGGCTGGGCCCATGATCATCGCCGCCTGATTGGCCGAGGCTTTCATCGCATAGGCCTGCGGCAGAATCTGCCGCGGAACAAGCGCCGGAAGCAGCGATTGCATTGACGGAAACTCGAACGTTTTGGCGACGCTGACGGTAAAGACGATCGCGAGAATGCTCCATTCCCGAATGCTGCCGCTCAATGTCAGAAATGAAAGCAACCCGATGACCGCGCATTGCAGCGACAGCGTCACGAGCGTGATCCGGCGGCGCTGGAATTGGTCGGCGACATGCCCGGCGGGCAGGGCGAGCAGCACCGTGGGAAAGAATTGCACGAGGCCAATCAAGCCGAGGTGCCAAGCCCCGCTATGCAAGCCGCCGCTCGCGGGCGTCGTGATGCCGCGTGTGAGTTCATAGATTTGCTGGCCGACGGCGACGGCGAGCATTTGAAAGCCGAAGCTCGCGCCGATGCTGGCGAACCAAAACCGCACAAACGCCGGATCGCGCCACAGCGAAAGGCCGTGGGCTGGCGGTGCAACTTGCGGTGGGTCAGAAGAAGAGGCGTCGCTCATGCTCCGAGTCTAATCCTAACCCGACGCGTCAGCGAGGGCGTCCCGGCGTGCCTATCGCCGGGAAGAGTCACGAAGAGAATGCAGAGGAATTATTTTTGCCGCAAAGAAAACAAAGATAACAAAGAAAAGACAAGAAATTTTAGCCGCAAAGAGACACAAGATTCCCAAAAGGGCCAACAATTCTTCATGCACGTTATGCATCTAACCGTTTCAGAATTTTCTTTGCCAGCGGTTCTTTGATCTCGTTGTGTCTAGGCACGGCTTCGGTAACGCCCGTCGTGGGATTCGTCCATAACGAATGCGCGGCACCCTCGCGCTTCAAAAAGCATCCGGCCTGACGCAGTCGGCGTTCGAGATCGTGTCTTTTCATCCCACGGAGATCGTTTCTTGGATCGCGTCGGCGGGCAACCCTCGCAAGCTATCCTCGCGGCGATCTTGCAGAATCAATTCGATGGCTTCGCGGAGATTCTGCCGGGCCGCGTCAAGCGTTTCCCCTTGGCCGTTGGCTCCCGGCACTTCCGCGCAAATCGCCCAATAACCGCCTTCGGGCGCAGACTCCAAAATCGCTGTAAATTCGGCTTTCATTGTTCAACCTCGGCGAAGATTCGTCTTTTTCATTCATTACTCATTATTCAGTCTCCCGAATAACTGTCAAATCTCTGATTCCGCAAGAGCTTGCGCAGGGCATGAGCTTGTTTGAAATCCCTCTTTGCTTTTTTTGTTTTCTTTGCGGCAAAAATGCATTTGCATTTTTTGTGGCTTTTGCGATTTTTGTGGCTCAAAAATTGCGGCGGTTTCTTCCGCTTAGCCGGACCGTCCACGGCCGGCGCGAATGCCCGCCCTGTGTTAATTGCTCGCTTTGCTCGTTATCGGCGGCTTTGTTACGCGTGTTCTTTGATCCACGCAGAGTCCGGCCAGGCGTAGGGGCGGAACTTTTCCAGGGTGCCGGTTTCTTCGTGGGCGAAGAGGGCGAAGTGGCGGCCGAGTTTGCTGGCCGCGGGGCTGTCGACCAACTGGCTGCTGTCGCCGGCGTTCATCTGGAACAACGAGCGGAGGTCGAACTCGCGGAGCGTCGCGCGTTCCATGCAACGCAGCAAGTTCGCCAGCGTGTCGCACCAGACGAGCGTGTGGACGCCGACGGCCGGACCTTCGCGGAGAATCTTTTGCCAATTCTTGTCCGGCGACACGGCCTTCGCCTCGGTGCCGAACGAGTAGCCAAAGTCGTTCTCGTCGCGGCGCAGATCGCGGAACCGCGCGAGGTTGTGGATCATCAAGACAACCGGCGGCGCGGCGTGCTCTGGATCACCCGTGCGGCGATCGACTTCCGCAGCGAGGGCCTCGAATTGCGCCGGGATGGCATGCCGCGCGATGGCGATGTGCGGGAGCTGCAATTCGCCCGCCAGTTCAGCCAGCTTCGGCGTTGACTCGGGTGCGCCGAGCGCATCGGCGACGCTCGTTTCGAGAATGTAGACGCCGCCGCCCGTTGGATCGCTGGGGTTCGGATTCGGGGCGAAGAATTTCTGCGCGGCCAGCGCCACGAGCGCCGCGCCGAGAATGTTTTGCGATGCCTCGATCGCTTGGCCGAGAATCAGCAAGTTCGACGCCGGCTGTCGCGCGAGCACGGCCGTCGTTGGGTCCTTGATACTGACCGGATCGCCGAGCCAGATCGTGGCATGCTGCGCTAACGCTTGCGGCGGTGTCGCCGGCGGCGCGGCCCAGCGCGCGGCGAGCATTTTGTTTTCGCGCAAGTCGGCCGCGGCGTTGCCTTCGAAGACGACTTGCCGCCGCGTTTGCCAATCGTTGACCGCCAGTTGATCCGCGGCCGCAGGCTTCGCTCCGGGATGTGCTATTTGCTCGGCGAGTGCCATTTCGTGGATCTGCCGCAGATAATCTTCGCGCATCGCTTCGGTGAGCCACGCGACTTGGAACGGGTTGTTCCCCTCCAAGCGGCCGTTCGCGTCGTTGTAGATCGCTTCGCCGGGACGCGAGAGCAACCGCGCGGCCGAATTGCTGTCGCTAAGAATCAACTCCGCGTCGCTCTCACTACACTGCAGCGCGATCCGCACGCCCATCTGGCTGATCGTGCTGCGCGCGAGCGTGTACGCTCCGCCGAGCGTTTGCGTGCCGAGGATCAGGTGAATGCCGAACGCGCGGCCTTGGCGAACGAGACGATCGAGCAAGAGCGCCGCCTGCTGCGAGACGCGATCCTCTTCGGTGAAGAATTCCTGGAACTCGTCGATCAACAAGAGGATGCGCGGCAGCTTGAATTCCGGCCCGTCGGCGCGATAGCCGTTCAAGTCTTGCTTCCCGCGCGAGCGGAAAATCTCGCCGCGCGCCGCCATCTCGTTATCCAACCGCTGCAGGACGCTGAGCCCAAACTCACGCTCGCTTTCGATCGCGATCACCCGGGCATGCGGCAGCTTGAAGATGGCGTAGTCTTTGAACTCGACCCCTTTCTTGAAGTCGATCAGGTACAGTTCCAGCTCGTCCGGCGCGTACGTCAGCGCGGCGTTGATGATCAAGATATGCAGCAACGTCGATTTGCCGGAGCCCGTTTTACCCGCGGTCAGGACGTGCTGCGAGGTGCCGCTGCCGAGTTTCATCGCCTGGAGTTTTCGAGCGCCGGCGCGGCCGAGCGCGACCTCGAAGCCGGCTTGCGTCGAACCGCGCCAGACTTTTTCCGGCGGCGGCGCGAGCATGGTGAAGGGGACTTCGACGCGCCGCGCGTCCTTGGCCGCTTCGCCGCTTTGATGGACGAGCTTCGTGACGACGTCGTCGCTCGGCGCTTCGAGCGGCGTGAACGGAAACTTGCCGAACGTCTCGTCGTTCCATTCGAAGTGGCCGTTCTTCCAGATCAAGCGGTCGGCGTATTTCGCCATGTCGGCGAGCGAAAATCCGCCCGGCATCTTTTGCTCGAGATCGGCCAGCATCAAGACATAGACGCCGCAGTGCGGGCCGCTCGCCGCGATGCTCAGCAATCTTCGCGCGCCCGCTTCGGTGAAGTTCCGCGGGAAGTTGGCGACGACCAAGAAGCGGAACGGCTCGGCGACTTCGCCGGCGATCTCGTTGTAGGCGTCGATCGTCGCGTATTCGTTGCGGAGGTATTTTTGAATGATGATTTCGATTTGCTCGCTTAGGTCGAGCAGCCGCTGTTCGATGTGCTGGACCTCGGTCCAGATGCGGTTGGTGACGAGCAATTCGTCGTAGTCGGCCAGGTGCATCATCCCGGCAAAGTTCTTGCCGAGACCCACGGGATCGATGATCGTGAAGCGAGCCTTGGCCGGCGGGAGCGCCATGAGCAGCCGCATGACGAGCGATTGCAAGAGCTGAATCCCAACGTCGCGCCCTGCGCCGGCCGCTTCGATCAGGAGCGAGCCGCGCTTGGGAAACTCCATCAGCGCCGGCTGCTGCCACTGCGTTGGCAAGTCCCACGGCAATTCGGGACTCGGCGTGAGACTTTGGAACGGCTTGGTGATATCGAGCGTCACGGACCCGAGCGGCAAGGAATGCGGCGACATCCGCGGGCCTTCCCACTGCTCCCACGCCGGGCTGTTCCAATCGGGAAAACGCTGTTCAAAATCCGCGAGCCACGTTTGCCTTTCCGCGCGAAGTTTGTTGTGAACGTTGTTCCAATGAGCGACGAAGTCGTTCCAAATGCGGTTGCGTTTGTCGCGCGTCGCCGTGACGAACTTGGTACGTTCGGCTTCGGCCGCGGCGAGTCCGCGGTCGAGCGCCTTTTGCAAGGCGGCAAAACTTGGTTCGAATTTTTTTTCCAGGTTGACGCGTTCTTGCTGGAAGTGGTCGGTGATTTCCTGGAGTTTTTTCGCGCGGCGTTCCTGATGGAAGAGCGTCTCGTTGCGTTGCCGCTCTTGCAAGTTGCTGTTGTCGGTCAGGAACTTTTGGCCGATCGCTTGCCAGCTGTTGTTGAACTTGCCGCGCTGGTCGAGCTGCTCGCGGCGCATGTGATGATGTGCCCAAAGGCCGAGTTGCTGCACGGCGTTGAAAGCCGTCTCGCGCTCCGCTTGCCAGTCGCTTAGTTCGGCGAGCAGTTTCTTGCGCTGGATATAGCGCCAGACATAATTCCAGATCACCATCAGCGTCAGCGTCACGGCGAACGCGATCACCGGCGGCAGCCATTGATCCCACCCGGCCAGCCAATACGTCAGCCCGGCGACAAGCACCGCCGGTGTCAGCGTGAGGAGCGCGGGAAATGAATCGCCGAGCAGTTTGATGCCCCAGCGCTCGTTCCAGGCGCGGTACAACGCGCCCGTCTTTTCCATGCTTTCGCGCAGCTCGCGTTGCAAGTCATGAACGCTGCGCTCCGGCGGCAGGTTCGGTTCCGGCAGGTCGGGGAGCGGCGCGAAATTGACCTTGCGCGGCGGACCCTCCTCGTGAAAGCGGATCGGCTCGGGGGCTTTGGTTTCCTGAACTTCGCTCGGCCGATCATGTGGGAAGAGCGGCTGCTCGACGATCAACTGCAACAGCGGTTCGGCCACGGACGAGAGCTGCGCGGTGTTCAGCCGCGCGGCCGTGCGCTGAAACGCTTCGGCTTGCTGTTCGAGCGTGACGGCCAGTTGTTGCACGCTTTGTTGGTAGCGAATCTGCGGCTCGGGTGCGGAGCCATCGTAGCGCGTGCGGACTTCCCACTGATCGTGCTGCCGCTTGCGGGCGAGCTGCGCCGTTTCGGCTTTGTGCTTGGCCGCGAGTTCGACTTCGAGGGCGCGGAATTCTTTTTCGAAGTTGACCCAGCGCTGTTGCTCCTCACGCTGCGTCTGTTCAAGCAGGGCCAGGTATTGTTTCTGGTTCGCGTTCTGCTGCGCAATGTGCTGCGCTTCGAGTGTCTGGACCTTGGACTGGTATTGCGCCTCGGCCTTGGCGATCTGGCCGTCGAGGACGACTTCGGTCTCTTGCTGGACGCGGGCGCGTTCGGCGAGCAGGTCCTGCGCCTCTTGCCACCATTGCCGCGTGCGCTGCAGGGTCAGTTCCGTCGAATCGGGCGCGACCGAATCGCTGCCTGCTGCTTGGCTCAACGAACTCGCCGGCGCTGCGGCAGCACTCGGCGATAGGGCCAAGCTGCCATTGCGCGGCGGCGATGTTTCTCCAATAGCGGGGGTAACCGACATGCGAATTCTCTGTTCCCGACGGTGGTGCTTTCAGCTTCGACCGCGGCGTTCCGGGGCCGCAGGGCGAAGGTTAACTATATTCTAACGACGTTTCATGTTTTTGGCGAAATTCGTAGTAGTTCGTCTAGCGATCAATGTCATGTATAGGTTATACATCTTTGAGCCACGAACTCTCAATTTTGGAGGACAAGGATGTCCCGCTCGCCGATCAAGTACCAAGTCTTGCTATCATCCCCGGTCCGAGCCGAGTT
>JBGSSS010000214.1:0-24279 GCA_041736895.1 Pirellulales bacterium | reverse complement strand
CCGGCCCGACGAACCGCCATCGCCAAAGCCGCGGCCGCTGCTCCCTTCGCCGGGACTGCGGCCCGAGTTGCCTTCGCCGGAGCTGTTGGCAAACCCGCCCGAGGAAGTCCTCGACGAACCGCCACCGGCGAGCGAGTTGCCGTTGACGACGCGGGCTTTGCGATTGCCGATTTCGAGATCGACCGTTTGCGACGGGATGTCGATGCTGACGACCTTGCCGCGCACGGCATCGAACTCGAAGCTTTCGCCTGCGCGCAGGTGCTTGGTGCCGTTAACCTCCCACGGCCGATGCGTGATCCAAACCTCGGGTTCGCCGTTGTTCTCGATCACGGCGGTGACGAAGGTAAACTGGCTCAAATCAAACGGCGGCGGCGGAGGAGGTGGTGGAGGCGGGGGCGCGGGCGGCGGATCGTTTCGCACAACCCTCGGCGGAACATACTCGGCAAAGACATTGCGGCTGACCAGACTCTTGGCCGCATCGAGCGACGCCAGCGCGGGGCGAACTTCTGTGGGAAGCGTTGTGTTTTTATTGCCGACCACGGCCAGCGCTTCGGCGATCAGGTTGATCTTGAGCTTGCCCGACTTGTCCGGTTCGATGATTAAGCTGCGGATTTCCTGCAGCCGATCGACGCGGGCGAACTCCTCAAGGAATTTCCCCAATTGCTCCAGGGTTCCTTGGGCATCCATCGTGAATTTGAATTTCTTGGCCACATTGGCCGTCTCGCCGACAAACGAGCCAATCACCCCGGCACTCGCCAACTTGTGTTTGGCGGCAATACCGCCGAGCCAAAGCTGAAACTGGTTCATGCCCGTGTGCATGTTGTCGGGGAGCGAATCGCGCTTCCATTCCTCGCGCAGCGCCGCTTCGGCCTTGGTGTATTGCTGCTTGGCTTGCAGGAGTTGCAGTTGCTTCGTGGCGGCTTGCAGTTTGGCCGTGCGGTCCGAGCGCGCGCTCGAATACCAGGACCACCCAAAGTAGCCCAGGATGAGCGGAGCACACAGCCCGACAGCGAGCGCCAGATTTTTTTCTCGAGTGGTCATCGTTAAACCTCGGCTTTCGCCGCGTCAACAGGAGTGGTCGGAGCAGGAGCGGCAGGCTTTTGCGGCGGCGCAGCGGTTGGTGTCGGAACGCGAGGCGGAATGAAACGCGGGTTCTGTTCATCCGGTGGCGGACCCAGCGTCGCCGTCAGCGGCGAGGGATTGTCAACGTAGATTTTGACGGTAAAGGCGATCGGGTATTTGGGGTTCTTGCTGTCATCATCCGAGCCGCCTAGAACCACGCGATATTCCTTGACCGGTTTTTTTCCCGGAGCCGCTTTCGCCGGCGTGGCATTCTTGGGGGCAGTATTTGTTGGCGGAGATTTTGCTGCGGGTGCCGTATTTTCAGGCGCAGTTTTTCGTTCTTTAGCCGAGGCTCCTCGATCGGATTCTTTATTCAGCGAAGTGCTGGTTTCCGAATCTTTCGAGTCGCTGCTATTGGAAGCCGTGTTCTTGGGGTTCGTGCTTTGCGAGTCCGTCGTTTTTGTTGAAGTGGATTTCGCTCCTGGGGATGCCGGAGTGGTTTCGGGCGAGGCAGTGACGGAATCGTTGAGTGTGCTGAGTTTCAAGGCCAACTCGTCGTACGCCGCGCGATTCGCGGCGTTGCCTGTCAGGGTGAAACTCCCGCCTTTCTTTTCGGCGGTGTACTGAATTTTGCGAACGACGATTTTTTTGGAATCGGGCAGCTTTTCCGAGATCGCGCGGAGTTCCTGGACCACGGGGATATCGCTGACGAGCCAGTTGTCGATCTGCAAGTTTTGTTTGCGGCTGTCTTCTTGCGCCTTTTTCTGGCTGTTGAGCGTGGTGATTTGTTTATTGGCCGCGGCGATTTGTGCGTCCAGTTCCCACAAGCCCGACATCACCCAATAGCCCAAGGCCAGCATGACCACCACGGCCAACGCTCCGGCGAGCGAGTAGGTCCGCTTTTGATCGGGTACTTCGGGCTTGCGATGCGGATGCTCAAAGTCGAGCAGCGGCGCGCGATTCCCCGTCGCTCCCAGCAGCAAGCCGAGATGCGGCGCGAAGTGGCTGTACTCCGCGGGCAGGTTGTCCTTGAGCCGAGCGCTCAAACTCATCTTGTCCAACGGGTCAAAGAGCACAATCGAGAGCTTGAGCTCGCGTTCGAGCAGCTCGGCCAGTTGCGTTTGATAAGGTCCGTCGCCGCAGAGGACGATTTTCTCGATGCGCCGGCCATGCAGGCTATTGGATGCTGCGGCGAGCGTACGGCGGATTTCATTCAGGATCGTGCGCTGCGCATCGGCTCCGGAATGTTCGCCGCCGAGCCGCGCGGTGCGCATTAGCTCCGGCGTCGTTCCGGCCAGCACGGTGAGATCGATTTCGGTCGCGAGGACATCGACGAACAGCCGAACATGGAATGTCTCGGGCAAGCGGTCGTTGACCAACGTCGCGGAGGCGCAGGGCCGGAGCACGATCTGGTCCAACTGCAAGCCGGCCCCGCTAACAATCTCGCCGATCGCTTTGTGGGTTGCGGGGGCCAGCGCCGCCGCTAGCACGGTGCGCGGCTGCTCCGGATCGCCCGGGACCGGGATGTAATCGAAAGGCGAGTTCTCGCTCAGGTTGTTGAACTCGCGCATCGCTTGGAAACGTACGAGCTCCGGCAGTTCGTCGTCCGGCACCGGCGGGAGCGAAAGTTCCTTGAGTTCGCAACTGCTGCGCCCGACGGCGACCAGCGTGCGGAGTTTGCGCCAGCCGTGATCACTCACGGCGGTCGAAAGCGCGGTCGTGAAATCGCGCGTCGTCGGACCGCTGTCACCCGAGCGGTTTACCGGAATTCGCTGAATTTGCTCGACGTAGAGATCGGTTCCCTGCGGGCTGGCCAGCACCGCACGGATTTCGCGATCATCCCATTCGAGAGCAAGGATTTTTGACATGCGGACTTTTTCGATTGGACACTGATACGACTGACAATACAGATGCTCACTGATCTGCAAATTCAACGGCTATGAAATATCGACGCTGGAATTCCAGGGGGCGGATCCCCTTGGGCTTAGGGCAATTCAAATCACTCCACCGAGGCTCCCAACGTGCTCAGCGGATATCCCCGGCCCAAGTGACTTAGCTCTCTCCAGAATACTACGCGAGCCTGGTTGGAACTAGTATCGACGACCGCTTCGACACGACAGCTAGGACCGTCGGAATCGAAATAACCGATAACTTGCGCGCGATAGACACTGCCGCGGGCGCAAATGTACGGCATCAGCGCTTTCATCTCGGGCAGCGTCACCAAGCCCTGCTGGAGCAGCCACGTTTCGTGCTGCTGCGTTGGAACGCCGAGCGACGAGGAAATGTCACGCGCCCCTTCGATCGCTTCTACCAATTCCTGGTCCATGCCCGGGATCCCCTTGAGGACAATAGGCGAGGCTTGGTTGATGTTGATGCGGCCGGGGATCGTGGGCGAGGTGTTGGTCGTCGTATTGTCGAGCAAGAGCGGCAGGTACGTTCCCATCATGCCCGGTTCGCTGGAGAACGGCGATTCGAGAATAATACCGCCGCTTTGTCCGCGCGAACTGGTTTGATTGCCGCTGCCCCCTGAGTTGCTGCTGGCGGTGTTGTTCGTGACTTGGACCTTGGCCCCGATCAGGTCGAGGATCGTCGACAGTTTCCCTTTTGAATTCGCTTTCTTGGTCAGGTCGAGTTGCACTGCCGATTGCTGCATGCCCGTCTGAGTGCCGGTGTACGGTCCGAATTGGCGATAGGCGACGATGAAGGTCGCGTACTCTTCGTTCATGGCGGTCGAGACTTCGTCGAACAGGACTTGCATATCCTCGCCGTTCAAGTTGATCCGCTGCGTTCCATCGGCTTTCAGATTTGCTTCGAGACTATACAGCGTCACATACGCCGACCAGCCACGATCGGCTTCCGGCGGCGCGTTGCCCGATTCCGAGAGTTTGGGGTTGTTTTCTTCGGCGAGGTCAATCATGCCGTTACGATTCGTGTCGGCGCCGTAGAGCAACTCCGGTGTGACGCCCTTGATGAGCAGCAACTCATCGACTGTTTCGAGCGGACCGTTTTTGCAGTCATAGGCCGGCGTCAGACTTGTGTAGTATTCCGACTCAGCGCCGAGTTCGCGCGGGTCGTTGTCTTCGTCGATGTAATCCAAGATCGCGTCGGCGATGTCTTCGGTCATGCCGGGCAAGGCCATGAGCAACGTTCGGCCCGAGCCGGGGACATTCTTTTCCGCGAACATCAGCGTGTTGAGATTCAACTTCGTCGATTCGTCTTCGACGCCAAACCGCACGCCAGCCAGTTCGCCCGCATCGACCTTGGAGCTAACGATCGTAAAACGTCCGCGGTTTCGGGCGATCGGCGAATCCATGACGAGTTGCTGCTGGAAGCGCGCAGGGTTATCCAGATGCCCCCCAGAATCTTCGCGCGTTTCCAAGGGCAGCGTCATAAAACGCTGGATCAGCTCGACGCCCGAATCGGCCAAGGCTCGGGCCTGCGCTTGGCGCGTGACGAGCTTCGTTGCGACATTCTCGGTGAAGGTCAACTGGCTAAACGTCAGGACAGCCAACGACAGCAACGACACGACCACGAGGACGATGATCAGGACGCCGCCCGCGGGTGAGGTTCGTTGGTGATAAATTGGTCGTGTCATTTGCATCGGTGCCACTGGCTATGCCAGTGTCTTTTTTTCTTAAACTCAATAACTGTGCTTCAAAATGAACCTCTTTGGGGACACTGGCCAAGCCAGTGGCACCGAGAATTCGCAACTACGGCATCATCATGGGGTCTGTCGGCGGCGTCGGCGTCGGCGGAGTTGGCGGAGTGGGTGTCGTGGTGCTGCCGCCGGGGATAGTACCACCGCCGTTGTTGCCGCCTTTGGTTCCCCCGCTGCTGCCTCCTTTGGTGCCGCCGGATGATCCGGAACTTCCGCCCGAGGAACTCGAGCCGCCGCTGGTTCCGCTCGGAGTATCTGCGCTCGCCCCGCCGGTCGGCGTGCTTGGGGTTGTCGCGCCGCTATCAGCAGCAGCCGCGGGGTCTTCGGTTGTTGCGGCACTGCCGGCAGAGGCGCTTGGGGCCAACGCTGCCGGGAGATGGATCACCAATCGAAACACCGAGTCCGGGGCGGATACGGCAACATCTTCCGCGCTCGCGCCGTCAAGACTGCTGTCGGCGGCCGCTTGTTGGTCGGGGTTGCGCATGACTAGCCGCACATCGATCGCCGGCGGAACGCTCCCCATTGCCGTCGAGTCCCAGGAATCGACCCATTGTTGTTGAGCCGTATCGTAATAGCGAAATTCGACGCTCGCGACTTCGGCGGCGAGCACCTTGGTGTTGCTCGTATCGGTTGATCCGTTGGCACTGCCGTACAGCGACACCGCCCGGCTTTGCTCCAAGCGCAAGAGCGCTGGCAGACCGTTGGGGTCATTGCCTTGACCCATCGTGTAGGTCACGGTGCGCACTTCGCTCGTTGGCGTGCCGTTGTTGGCGTTGGCGACGATTTCATCAGGCCGCGGGAGCCGGCAGACATCGATTTGCAGCCAATTCGATGACCCATAGACGCCCGGGATTGGTTGGGCTGTCGTGGTGTCGGTCGATTCGCCCATTTCGCTGCTGGAACTCGTGTCGCCAGAGCTTGAGTCGCTCGAAGACCCGCTGCCAGACGAGCCGCTGCCAGATGAACCGCTACTGGAACCGCTGCCGCTCGAACCGGAACTACCGCTGCTGGAACCGCTACTGCCAGTGCTACTGCTGCCTGAACCGCTGCTGCCGGTTGAACCTGTTGCTGCGCCGAGTGCAGCGGCCGCATCGCCCAAGCCGCCGCTCGCCGCGCCGCTAAGGCCGCTCGTGTCGGCCGGCATGTACCGAACCGCCGAACGAAGATCCTCCGAAACCCGGCGCAAGACGGTACGCGCGAGTTGATCGCGCTCGACATTGACGCGCGTCGTGGTCACGCCGCGATAGTAAAGGTGCAGCGCCCCGTAGATGCCGGACAACAAGATGGCCGTTAGCGCGAGCGCCAGCATCAATTCCAGCAACGTCCAACCAGAGCGAATATTTTTGGGGCGAGTTTTCATCGCGAGCCTCCTGACGACGAACCGCCGCTGCTGGAACCGGAACTGCCGCCGCTCGAACTGCCGGAGGTGCTGGAATCGCTGGTCGTCTCCGCGTCCGCGGCTTGATTCAACGGGTTGTTCGCCGCTTGCTCCGCCAGCCAGTCTGGATCGGTCAGCCAACGGCTCATCGTCACGCCAAAAGTCGGATTGCTGACGTGATAAACGCTGACCGAGACCGCGAGCAAGCCCTCGACGGGATTCTCCGGATCCGAGACCGTGATCGAATACAGATAATTTGGATCGAATTCATACGGCACTTCCCCGTTATTCTCGGGCAGGATCACTCCGGCGGCGACTTGCGAGAGAATCGACTCGGCGATGAGCGAAGAGCGGACTTCGTGCCGCGCTTCATCGATGTTGCGCAGACCAAAGCGAAACCCTTCGCCGATCACGGCGAGCGAGACGCCGAGGATCGCGATGGCAAGGATGACTTCGAGGAGGGTGAAGGCACGAATGTGCCGTTTTAGCCCCCCGTCAATGACGGGGGGGAACGCGTGACGAGCAAAATTCAAACGATCTATCGAAAATCGACGTCGTTTCCCCCCGGTCATTGACCGGGGGCTAATAGAGAATAGCAATCTCATGGCGTCATCCCTCCGTTGGCATTCGGGATTTCGGCCACGATGATGCCCTCGTTTTGCGACGGCGCGGCTTGTACAAGCGCGACGCCGGTGATGCCGCGGAGCGAGACGACGAGTGAATGTTCCTGGTCGTCGAAAATCTGGAATTCGACGGTAGACGTCGTGCCATCGGGATAAAAATACGCGGCGATCCCCTCGGTGCCAACCATGGGTGCTTCCGTGCTGCCGGCGGGTGGAGCCGTGACATCCCCCTGCCCAGAACCGAGTAACAGCCTCAGTCCCTCGGCAAGTGTTCTCGATTGCGGTTGGATCGCCGCACCGCTGCTCGATTCATTCTCATCAACCACATCGCTCGCCAGACCGATCGTATAGCTGTTCTCGGTCAGCGTCAGCCCAAGCATTTGCCCCGTGGACATCGCTCGGTTGCGGGCTTTGCTTAGATCGGTGCGCAATTGATCGGCCGCGCTCTGCAGCCGCTGCTGCTTAAGCGACGAATACAGATACGGCATGCCCAAGCTGGCCAGCGTGACGATCAAACCCAGCACCAACAGCAACTCGATCAACGTGACGGCGTCACGCGAAACTCGGCCGTTCAGGGAGGGTATTCCGGCGAAACGCATTAATAATTACTGATGATCTCTAGTTGTCCATTGGAATCGTTGGGATCACCCTGGCTGCGAATGATAAGCGCTGAATCATTTTCACCGACGCCAACGATTTCGTACGGGCTGCCCCAAGGATCGGTGAAAGTTTGCAGCTTGATGTACGGTCCGCGCCAGTTGGGGCTGCCGGGATTTACTTTCAATTCTTCGAGGTTTTGCGGATAAGCCCCCATGTGGAGTTTGAAAAACTCCGCCGACTGCGAGATCGCGTTGACATCGTTTTTGGCCTGGTCGATCTTGGCTTGTTTTTGCGAACCGGAAAACACGGTCACCGCCAACGAGGCCAAGACGACCAGGATCGCGAGGACGAGCAAGACTTCGAGCAAGGTAAAAGCAACACGCTGCGAGCGGCGCAACTGGCGGGAGGGAACACGGCGGGCAGTCCGTTGGACGAACATGGCGGGAAATCTCCTAGACAAACAAAATGGAAAAAAAGGGGATCAAACAGCTACCAGGCGGATTAAACTCCTCCGCCGGCACTGATTTTCATGACGGGCAACAGCAACGCAACAACGACCATGAGGATGACGCCGGACAATAATACCAGCATCAGCGGTTCTAATAGTTTGACAAACAGATCCAACTGCCGCCAAGTCTGTTTTTCCAGGCCATCGGCTATCTCTACTAACACCGTATCCAGCGAATTGGACTCCTCGGCGACAGCAATCATTTCCGTAATTGTAATAGGAAAGTGTCCGCTGGCCGCCAAAGGCTTGGCCAGCGACTGTCCGGCCGAGATGTTTTCCGTGGCTTGACTGATGGCCTGCGACAATATGCGGTTTCCCGCAGCTTCGGCGCTGATGCCAAGCGATTTGATGATGGGGACGCCGTTTTTGAGCAAGGTTCCCAGCACGCGGCAAAAACGAGCGACCGAAAGGTTCAGTAAGATATTGCCTGCCCCGGGCAATTTGATTGACCAGCGGTCGCGCCAAACGCGTCCTTGCTCCGTCGCCAGCCAACTGCTGATCCACCAGTACAAGCCCGCAATCACGAGCAACGGCACATACCAATACCGTGTCATGATGCCGCTAAAGGCCAGCAGCCATTCGGTGATGGCGGGGAGTTGGCCCTTGGCGCGGAGCGATGCGAATAACTCTTCGAAATTCGGCACCACGAAAATCAATAACGCCACGACGACCAGCGAACCGATCACACTCAGCACGACCGGATAGATCATCGCGCCCATCGTACGGGCTTTGATGTCGGCTTGTTGTTCGGTGAATTGGGCGACGCGGTCGAGGGCGTCTTCGAGGAAGCCGCCTTCAGCTCCCGCGCGGACCATGTTGACGCCCATCTCGCTAAACGTGTTTGGATAGCGGGCCATCGCGTCGCCCAGCGACGTGCCGTCTTCGACGAGTCCGCAAACTTGGCCGAGGACTTCGCTGAGCGCGGGATTGCTGGCTTGCTTGCGCAGGACGTCGAGCGAGCGCATCAACGGCACGCCGCTGCGGAGCAGGCCCGCGAGCTGCCCGTAGAATGTCGCCATCAACTGCGGCTTGACGCGTTTGCCAGCGCGGACGGCGGCTTGCTTGATCCCGCTCGTGTCAACATGCATCGGGAACAGCGCGCGCGTCGAGAGCTGCGCCAGCACGTCGCGCTGGTTGGCAGCGCTAATTGTGCCGGTCACTTTATGACCCTTGGCGTCGCGAGCGATGTAAGCGAAATCAGGCACTGTGAAGCGAGGTTAGGGAGTGGGGGTTCGGGGGAAGAAGAATTGACAATTGACAATGGACAATTGACAACGAGGTTGTCTGAAAATCATGGGTCTTTCATAGTCAATTATCAATTGTCCATTATCAATTAAATGCTATCTCCCTTGGTCATTCGCAGCACTTCATCCGCGCTGGTGCGGCCGTCGAGGACTTTGAGCCAGCCGTCTTGGCGGAGTGTCAGCATGCCGTCTTCGATGCCGGCCTTTTTGATGGCGTAGGTGCCGACTCGTTCTTGCGCGATCTGGCGGACTTTATCCGTCGTGACGAGCAATTCATAGATGCCCATCCGACCCGAGTAGCCAAGATTCCGGCACGCGCGGCAGCCGCCCGCCGCATATAGCGGCGGCTGGCCCGCTTTGATGTAATCGTCCCAAGGAAAATCGGCCGGCATGTCGGCTTGGGATGGTTGATACGCTTTCTTGCATTGCGAACAAAGCTTCCGCACCAAACGCTGGGCCATGACCGCTTCGACGGTGCTCGCCACAAGGAACGGCTCGACGCCCATGTCGATCATACGCGTGTAAGCGCCGGCGGCGTCGTTGGTGTGGAGCGTGCTAAAGACCAAGTGGCCGGTGAGCGACGCTTGAATCGCGTTTTCAGCCGTTTCCTGATCGCGAATTTCGCCGACCAGCACGATGTCCGGGTCATGCCGCAAAATACTGCGCAGCGACGCGGCGAACGTAAACCCGATCTTTTGATGGACCTGAATCTGGTTGATGCCGGGCAACTGATATTCGACGGGATCTTCGGTGGTGATGATCTTGGTCGTGTCGTCTTGGATTTCGACGAGCGCGCTGTAGAGCGTCGTCGTTTTTCCGGAACCCGTTGGGCCGGTGACGAGGATGATCCCGTGCGGCAGGTCGATCAGCTCGCGGAACTTTTTGTAGAGCACCGCGTCCATGCCGAGTTTCTTCAGCGAGAACTCCATGCGCCCCTTGTCGAGGATACGCATGACGATCCCTTCGCCGTGGATCATCGGGATCACGCTGACGCGGACATCGACCTCGCGGCCTTTGACCTTTAGCTGGATGCGGCCGTCTTGTGGCAGACGCTTTTCGGCGATGTTCAACCGCGCCATGATCTTCAAGCGGCTGATGATCGCCGCTTGGAAGCGCGAGATCTCGGGCGGCGTCGGCTGCGTGATCAGGATACCGTCGATGCGGTAGCGGATGACGATGCCCGCGGCTTGCGATTCAATGTGGACGTCGCTCGCCCGTGTCTCGACCGCTTCGACAAGGATTTCGTTGACGAGCCGAACGACCGACGGCTCTTGTGCTTCCTCGGAAAGCTCCGACCCGTCGGTGACGAGCTCTTCGAGGAGCTGAACATCGTCAGCATTCGAGAGCAAGCTCGTGACCGTTTCGCTGCCGACGCCGAGACGGGCCTTGATGAGCTTGGCGATTTCCGAGCGCGCCGCGAGCACCGGAATGATGTTCAGGCCCGTGCTCGCGCCGAGTTCATCAAGCGGATAAAGATCGAATGGATCGCAGGTCGCGACGACCATGCTGCCGTTGTGGCGCGAGACGGGATAGAGTGCCTGCCGATGGAGCAGCTTTGTTGGAAACGAGGCCAGGAGCGAGTCGTCGACCTGTGTTTCGTCGAGTTGAATAAAGTCGAGGCCGACTTCGTCGCCGATCGCGCGCAGCGCTTGCTCCTCGGTCACCAGGCCGCGTTCGACGGCCAGTTGATCGAGCCGCGTGCCATTGCTTTGTTGGGCACGCAATTGGGCCAATTGCTGTTGGTCCAATAAACCGCGTTTTACCAGGATTTCTCCGGCTTCCATCGTGACGCGCGGGGGTGGTAAGGAGGATGCGTTGGGACGCGGTGGGAAAGGTGTAGTGCTTGCGGCGGGTGGCGGGGCTGTGTTCTCCCCTATTGATTGAACACGTGAACCCGGCAAGAGTCGCGGCCAATTTCCAGCCGCGGACTATCTCATTAGTGTAATTACTCGAAGGGGATTCAGCCAGTTTCAGGGGCAATTCTGCGGGTTTTGCGGGCTGCGAGCAGCCGGGATTCGGGATTGGGCTTTAGGAAATTCATCTGCCAAGGGATGAACGTTCTTTAGAACGCGAGATGCACACCTATTTGCTAGGAGCATTTCGTATTTCCCAAATCCCAATTCCCAAACCCGATCCCCGGCGCAAGCATTCAACACAACGGCCCCGGAGTGTAAACTCCGGGGCCGAGAATCTCTGATTTGAGCAGTGGGGATAACTCAAATCTGAGCTTGTGAAAATCAACCACAGTGAATGAAACTCAGCGCGGCTGAAAAGTTTCTGTTTAGAGTTCTGGTTCGGGACGAGCAGGAGCCTTGGGTTCGTCGCCGCCGCTGCCACCAGGGCGAGCCCCGCCTTCACCGCCTGGACGGTTTCCGCCAGGACGATTGCCGCCGCCAAACGTTGGGCGCGGCATGTCGAACTTCTTGCCTTTCATCGCTTCGAAGCTGGTTTTTTGTTCGGCCGTGAGAACTTCCATGATCTTGGCTTCGGTTTCCTTTTGTTGTTCTTGGAAGCGCTCGAAGCTCGGACGTTCGCCGCCCCCTTGGCCGCCGCGGCCGAATTGCGGGCGATTCGCTTCGCGGATTTCTTCGATCTTCTTCTTTTGTTCTTCGGTGATGTTCAGGGCCTTGACGACTTCTTCGCTGGTCAGGGCGCGGGTCCCTTGGGATTGGATTTGGATTTCTTTAAGACGCTTCTTTTGTTCCGGGGTCAGGACAGCTTCGACCTTGCTGGTGATTTCCTTGGCCGCGGCCGTCATCTTTTCGCGCATCGCTTCGCGAGCTTTTTCGCGATCTTCGCCCTCGGCAGGACGTGCGCCGAAGAGATCACGCATCTGCTTTTGCGATTCTTCGGTGATGATCTTGAGCTTGTCGACTTGTTCGGTCGACAAGCCGAGTTCCTTTTGCACGACTTCTTGGCTGACAATGTTGCCGCCCCCGCCGAATCCGCCGCCACCGAATCCACCCCCGCCAAAACCGCCCCCACCTGGACGTTGAGCTTGAGCCAAAGGAGCGGCCAGCAGGCCGATTCCCAACACGAGACCAAAAACGCGTGTTACCGACATGGAACGCATCTCCAAAAAAAAGAAGAATGGGCAGACTAGTTGTTTTTCGCGGAATTGTATCGCAGACCAATCGGGCATTTCCTGCCACGATTCATCTCTTCTGCATACAAACCCAGGGGTTTCCTACGAGTTTCGCAAAATTTGCAAAAATTCTTCAGGCCAGCAGTTGGTTTCGCAACCTGAATCGAAACGGGGGGTTGTATAATAAGTGTTTGGGGCAGAAGGGTTGGACTCATCTTCTTCGTTGGTTGTGACCAATGCGCAAAATACTGCAAGCTTTTCGATTTAACATACTGCTGGGCTTGAGCTTAACGGCGTTTGCTAGCGCGGATCTCGCTATGGGCCAAGGCTGGGGCGGACCCGGCGGTGGCTTTGGCGGCGACAGTTCTGGCCGAGGTGGTTTCGGTGGCGGCGGTTTCGGTGGTGGCGGCTTCGGCGGCGGCTATGGCGGCGGCGGTTTCGGTGGTGGTAGCCCTTTTGGCGGCAGCAGCGGGTTTTCTGACTATTTGCAGCGCAAAGACGAGAATCGCAACGGCGTGCTCGATCCCGAAGAATGGCAGAATAGCCGTTCCCGCTACATGATCGAAAATGCGGCGAAAGAAGCGGGCATCGACCTCACGCGGCCCATTCCGATCGACCGTTTGCAAGCGGCCATGACCTCGCAGCGCGAGAAAATGAGCAGTAGCGGAGGTTTTGGCGGTCCGGGTGGTTCCGGCGGTTGGGGTCGCCCTTCCGAGTCGAGTAACGGCAGTTCCTCGTCCGGTTCCAGCGATTCCTCGCGTTCGGATTCGCGCGATTCCCGTGATTCGCGTGATTCCCGCCGCGAAGATAAAAGCAAGTCGAGCCTGCCGCCAGGTGTCCCTGGTTTTGGCGAGAAGGTGGATCTGAAGCCGGTGCTCGGTTTTGGCAGTGCCCTCCAGACGCAAGTCGCATCGGCAGCGCCGTTGACCAAAGAAGAAGAACGAGCGCGCGAAAAGGAACGCGAACGCGAACGAGAGAAGGAACGCGAGCGCGAAAAAAGAGAGGGGCGCGAATCGTCGCGCGATGACCGATCCAGTTCGAGCAGCCGTGATTCCAGCAGCCGCGATTATGGTAGCCGTGATTCAGGCAGTGCCGAGCGCGCCGCACGCGAAAAAGAAGATTACGAACGCCGCGAACGCGAAAAAAATCGCGACGTGGCGAAAAGTCTGGTCTCGCAGAACGACAAGAACAAAGACGGGCAGTTGTCCAAGAACGAGGACGAATGGAAAGGCCTGCGCGGCACACCGGAGAACGCCGACTATAACAAGGACGGCATCATCACCGTCGATGAACTGACCGAACGCCTGATGGAACGGAGCCGTGAATCGTACTCCAGCTCGCGCAGCGGCTACGGCGGCTATGGCAGCAAACCAGCCACCGGTACCAACGGCAAACCGGTCCGTTTCTTGACCGCGACCGAACGCTTGCCCGAGGGCTTGCCAAGTTGGTTCACGCGCGGTGATCTCAACGGCGACGGCCAGGTCAGCATGGGTGAATACGCCACGAAATGGGACGACGCCAAGGTTGCGGAATTCGCGCGCTATGACATCAACAGTGACGGGATGATCACGGCGCAAGAATGCATCGCGGCGGAGAAGTCGCGCGGCGGGTCATCGTCGAGCCGCACGGCCAGCACGTTCAGCGCGCCCCCGCCTGCGGAAAAATCGGCGCAAGGAGCTAAGCCGCCGGAGGCGGCGAGCGAATAGTCGGCGCTCGAAGAATTTTGTGAAGCATCAAGCTCGCGGCTTCGGGTCGCGAGCTTTTTTGGAGTTTCTGCCGAACGAAACAGCGCAGCAGTGGCAGCCGGCGAGTGAACGATGCGCCCCAGAAAGCCTATTCGCGGCTCTGGTCTGCTGCAACAACTGGTTCGGCGTCTGAGCGTTTGGGGTGTACCCGAAGCTGCTCCACCAATTGGCACCCATTGGGGGTTTGGGCGTGCAGGAACACGGACCCGACTCCCTCGAATCGGAGCCACCACCCCAGCACGCCGCGCCGGCCGCGGGACTCGGTTATCGATCGCAACGTGCTGACTGGCTGAACCGAACAGCCGTAGGCCGGCGTCTCAACCACGACCTTCGAGCCATCGAAGGCGAAGTGCGTGACGGTAAGCCGAGGCAGCCGCCACCACACCCAATAGCCGATGCCCGCGAACACCCCGAGCAGAGCCAACCCTGCGGGTAAGCAGATCCACAATTCGGGAATGTCCTTCCGACGCGGTCCTACGGCAAGCAACCCGACGAACGTCAGTCCGCCGCCCATCAGCAGAAACGGGTATGCATGGGCCGCGACGGCCAACGCCTCCGCGACTCGATGATGAACCGGAGTTGTCGCTCGCTCACCTGTCAACATTCGCAGTACCCACCTTTCACCGAACGACACAACTCAGCAGCGGCATGGGCCACGGCGAGTTACACTTCCCAGAATCTTACCTGCCTCCGCTATCGACTGCAGCGCCTTGTTCGGTGGCGGTTGCAATGACCGTCACTCGCAGCAGCAGGGCAGCGAGATTGGGGAGGGTCGCGCTTTCAGGGGGAAAGTCTCGGCAGGGATTGCAGTCGGGCGGCGAGCTCATGGACCAACTTCGGATGCTGGGCGGCGACATTGCGCAGCTCTTCGGGATCCTGCTCATGGTCGTAGAGTTCGGTCTGGCCGTCGCTCCAGCGGGTGAATCGCCAGCGAGCGCTGCGGACGCTCTGGCCGTAGAGTTTCGGACCGCGCGTGACGAGCGTGAAGGCGGCGTCTTTCACGCTGGCGGCGGGCGTCTCGAGCACAGGACGCAAACTCACGCCCGACACTTCATGTGGAACCTTGAGGCCGCAGACATCAGCGACTGTGGGATAGAGATCAACGAACTCGACGAGTGCGCGGCTGACTTGCCCCCCCTTCATGCCTGGCGCGGCGATGACAAGCGGCGCGCGGCAACTCCGTTCAAAGAGCGTGTTCTTGTTCCACCACTGCCGTTCACCTGTGTGGTAGCCGTGGTCGCCGACGAAGATGACGATGGTCTTGTCCCAGAGTTTGCGTTTGTCTAGGGCATCGAGCACGCGTCCGAGTTGCGCGTCCATGAAACTCGTGCCTGCGCAGTAGGCGCGTAAAAGTTCCCGCCACTCGACCTCGGTGAACTTTTCAAAGGACTCGCCATAGGCCCCGAAGCCCACCGCTTCTTTCCGAACCGGCGTCATCTCGGCGGGATCGATCCAGGGCTTCAGCGACTTCAGCGGATATTGCTCGAAATACTTCTTGGGCGCGATAAAGGGATCGTGCGGTTTCATGAAGCCGCAGCCGATGAACCACGGGGTGTCGCCGAGTTTCTCGATCATCGCCACCGTGGCCGTAGCGATCTGTCCATCGGGCTGGTCGTCGTCACCCCCGTCCGCAATTCCCCAACTGCACCAATTCAATGCTCCACCGGTAACGTTACGGCCCTCGAGCATCTTCCTGCCGGTCGGTGTTGCTTGAAACGCCTGCGTCGTGTGCCAGGACTTGTCTGCATCCATCCAACGAAGTCTGGCTTCGGCATCTTTCCCTCCGCCGAGGTGGTAGAGTTTCCCGAACGCATGCGCCTGCCATCCGGCGTCTTTGCAGAGTTGCGGCAGGGTGACAATGTCGGGCAGCTTCTGGCGAAGCGGGATGTCATTGCCGACAATGCCGGTCTGTTCGGCTCGGAGTCCCGTCATCATGCTGCTGCGGCTGGGGTTGCAGACGGGGTATTGGACGTAGGCCCGTTCGAAGGTGGTGCCGCGGGCACGGAGCCTGTCGAGGTTCGGCGTCTTGACGACCTCCCTGGTGAAGGCCCCGCCAAAGTCGCGCAGATCATCCGCCATGATCAGCAGGACATTGGGCTTCGCAGCCAGCGAGGAGGCCTCGGTAGCTTGCAGCGCGGCGAGTGGTGCCAGCACCAGAGGGGTGATGAGCGTGAGGAAGAGTTTCATGGCATTATCCAAATCGCGACATGGGCTTTCGTAGTTCAATCGCTCATCAGCACGTCGTAGAAATCCTGCAACGGGCGAGAATCCGCATCGGCAGCCTGAATAGCGCGTGCCCGGCGGCCAACTCGCGGCCAAGGTGCGGAGAGCTTTGAGTTGCAGAAAACCTACATGCCCTGCCGGTCAGGTGCAGCGTCTTGTGCGGCGTCTGTGACGCGATCCGGGCCGCCGCCTCGAAACGCCGAACCGAGTAAGGCATTGGAGACCAGCCCCAGCCCCAGCACGAAGACCGGAACCAGCACGTCGTAGATCCGTGGTGGCTGGCCCGATGCGGTTGGGATCCAGTGGGCGATCGGGTACACCACGGCCGCAGCGATCCAGAAGCCGAAGTTCCGGACCAAAAGCGTGTTCAAGTCTGCCTTGTTCATCGTGGTCCCCCTCGTACGGTGTATCCCAGCGGACTTCGCCGCCGAACAGATTAGTAACCAAGAAAATCGTGGGTTAGCAACAATTGCTGCTCTCAAATTAACAACCCCCAAGTCGCTGTCAAATTTTTGTGACAACGACTTGGGGTTTTCTTGACCGGTCACATGGGTTCTAGGCTGGGCTCAGTTTCTGTTGTCGACGACGTCGATAGATAGCAAACCCAGCAACGCCGGCGAGCGTGATCAGCAGCGCATAGGTGCTCGGTTCTGGAACCGCGGTGACCACGGTGGTCACGGGGACATCGATCAACCAAACGCCGCCGGGCCCCGAATTGTAGATGCCATCCAAGACGAAGCGTTGCCGCACCACCATGCCCGGGGCGGAAGTAAAGGCAAACGGCGTGCTGCTGACGCTGATCGCCGGGGTCCAGGCTGGGATATCCATGCCATTGACTAACCCCATTTGGACCACTGACGCAGAGCCAGGCCAGCTCGTTCCTGGCAGTGTGAGAATATAACTGGCGACGGCGCCGCCGGTGTTGCCAAAACTCCCCACGGGGGGCAAGACAAATCCATCGAGCGTGGTGGTCGTGACCAAGGCCGGGTTGAATCCATAGGCGGGATCCACCGGGTAGTCGATTTCCCAGGCAGCCAGAATACCCGCGAGTGGTGAAGTCGTGGGCGGCATGGTGATGCCGACTTGGCCCGAGACCACAAAGCCATTGGGGTTGGGCGTAATCACTAATGTATTCGAAGTAACTGTCCCAATTTGCGAAGTTGGCGGCATCGTAAACGTCGGCGTTCCAGTCACAAGCTGCGCTGAGAGTGGGACACTGCAAGCCAACACGATGGCACAACACAACGTCATGAATTTGATCACGAGCGACTCCTTAGAAAAAATACGGTAGAAGAATTACGGCTGCTGATCGTTCCTTCGCAGTGGCGCTTTGCCAACGGAACGATGACTTGAGCAAAGCGCATCACGGGGCCGCGGCAGATCGCTACAGTCCCCCCACCACATCCCAGATCCTAACGCAACGCTTGCGGGAAATCACGGAATTTAGAAGAGAGCTCCCAAATATTCTGAGATACACAACCCATCAACGTATTTGCACCTTTTGGCAACCGTTGCTCTTGCCGCAGTTTCACCCTTTTTCTGTTTCTTTTGCCGAAACGACAAAGCTCAGCAGCGGCGGGGCACAGGTGAGAAAATAAGTCCCAGAAACGAATCATGCCCCGCCGGTCTGCGGCAGCGCCTGGTTCGGCCTGTCAACCCTCGACCGGGCGGGCGCAATCACGGCCATAGATTTGCGACTGTACCGCCGCGGCGGCGACTGCGTCCTTGATGAACGCCACGAACTCCGCAGAGTCCAAGTCCTCGAACTTCCGGAACCGCACACAATTCTTGCCGTTGTTCGTCCGCCCAAGTCGCTCCCCGAAGACCTCGATCAATGGTGTCCCGTTCACCTCGGCGGCAACATACATACTGATCTGATGCTTCTGTGGGGCGACTGCGATCAGCGGCCACACGCCCGAGGACGACATGTTCTCCCAGATGAGTTCCCCGTATCCGATCATGGTGATGCTCGGCCCGCTGAAGAGCCGTCGCTGCAGGTCTGGGGCGGTCGCCACGATCAGTGCATCAAGCTGGCGGATCGAATCGGCTCGTGAACCCGACTTCTCCATGAGTTCGTCGATCGTCGCCGCGTCGATCTTCATGGCAACCACCTAACCTGAACGCCGGTCGCCGAACAGAATAGTAAGCAACAAAAATGTTAGGTAGCCACACTGGCTCTGCGTAATCTAACAACCGGGAAATCGATGTCAAATATTTTTCTGCAAAGAACTTCGGGATTTTCTTGATGCCTTGCTATCCAACGATTCTGCTGGATAGCAAGAAGACGATCATTCATGCTTCCCGAGAACTCGACCAATCTCTTCACCCCGGCTGCTCAACTTGGTGGAAGCTTGCGAGATTCGTCAGCGTCAGCTATTTCGCCAAGACGTAAACCTTGGCCTGGTCCTTAAACTCTTTAAGCTTCAACTGTTCGTTCACGTTGGCTTCGCTGATCTTGATGGTCACTGCATGTTGGTTGTACGTCGTATTATTGGCCGTTGTCTGGCCCGTCGATTTGCTCTCGACCGTTTGGCAAGCTTCGGCGGGGATGTTATGCGACGCCCCCGGCTCGGGAACATCCGGAAAAATTCCGTCCGAATGTTGATTGTTGATCCATTTGGCCAAGTCTTCGGCGGACACGGCTTTGTCGAAGAGATACACTTTGCCGGCGGCAGGGAATTCTTTCTTGGTGTTGTCCAGGTGGATCACGACGACCGCATGCTGGTCAGCGATCGTGTAAAACAACCGGGTGCTCGTGAGCCCGATCTGGGACTCACTGATTTCCTCGCGTTTGACGTCCTTGCCATTCAGGTCAAGTGTTGTCGTCTCCTTGGCTTCGGCGCCGACGATCAAACCGCAAGTGACAAGGAGGAACAGGATTGCCGGGAGTGTTTTCAGGTGAAGCATGATTATTCCTTCTTTGCAAGTAGAGTAGAGATTCATCGCCAGCGTGAATAAACGATGATGCTGTTGTAGACGAAATTTAGAAAAGAAGCGAATGAACCTTGCTGTTTGCATGCAGAATGTACGGCCAGATTTTCAATTCACCACATTCCGCAGCGGCAATCCCAGGATCGCGCGGCGGCAGGCTTCGGCCCCTTTGACGCGCATGTCGTTGAGCCCCTGTTCGCTGTAAAACGCTGCATGGGGGTTCACGATCAGGCGTGTGTACGCCGCGTGATTCGGATCGCGCCACGCCACGAGTAGTGGGTCATCTGCACGCGGCGGTTCATGCGGCAGGACATCGATCGCCGCACCGGCCAAGTGCCCGCTCGCAAGCGCCGGGGCGATCGCCGTTGTATCGACCAACGCGCCACGCGCTGTGTTGATCAAGTACGCGCCGCGCGGGAGCCGCGCGATCTGCGCTGCGCCGATCAGGCCGACGTTTCCATTGTTGAGCGGGCAATGCAGGCTCAGCACATTTGACCGCGTGAGCAGTTCGTCGAGTGATTCAACGCGCTCGACGCCGACGGCTTTGTCATAGCCATCGGCCAGAAACGGATCGTGAAAAATCACGCGGCAGCCGAGGGCCTTGGCCCGCAGCGCCGTGGCGACGCCGATCCGCCCCAGTCCGACGATGCCGAACGTTTGCCCGCGAATGCGCTGCAGCGGCACTGCGTGCGTGTACATCCACGCGGACTGCGGGTCGCGGAGCAGCGTGTTGTAGCGATTGATCCCGCGCGCCAGGGCCAGGTACATGCCAATGGCCGAGTCGGCGACCTCTTCGGTGCCGTAGTCCGGGACATTGCAAACGGCGATCCCACGCTCGCGCGCAAACTTCCAATCGACGTTATCGATCCCGACGCCGCAGCGCACGATCAGTTTGCATTGCTTCAATCGCTCGATCGTGAATCGCGTCAGCGCCAGGTTGTGATACAGCATCACCGCATCAGCGTGTTCGATCCGCCCAACCAGGTCTTGCTCCGAGTAGGCATCGAGCGCCGTGATCGCGGCTGTTTCGCCCAGCACCGCGCGCTCGGGCAACATCTCGCCGGTGATGAAATCGGTGACGATGACTTGTGCTGGCATGATTGCACGAGTGTTGTGGATGTGAATTTATAGCCCAGAGTATGCATCGTCATTGCTAATCAGCAAGCCGATGGGTACTGCAGCGGTACCCATCGGCTTGCTGATTAGCATATCACAAAACATGCAATGATCTTTGTCGCCCTTGCTATTGGGTTCCCTCGCTTACGCGTCAGGCTGCTAACAACAAAAAAAGCCACGAGCTTGACGCTCGTGGCTTTGTACTTCAATCAACGCTTGTCCTTAATAAGGATACACGCGATAAGTGGTGCGGAATAGACCATAGCGCGCTCGCACCACAACGGGCGCTGCATAGACCGGTGCCACGGCAACCGGCGCAGGAGCATAGTAGCTTGTCACCGGTGTCGGAGCATAGTAGCTGCTAACGGCCACCGGTGCGCCTGGAGCATAGTAACTTGTGACCGGAGTCGGAGCGTAGTAGGAAGAGTACGCAACTGGCGGATAGTACGCCACTGTCGGAGCATAGTAGGTCGAGTAGACGACCTGAGCTTGAGTCGGCGCGGCGAACAACGCGAAGCCGAGCAAGCACAACGAACAAACAAGCAAGCGATTCATCGGAAGAACTCCAAGAAGAAAAGGAGATGTAGGCATTAAAAAAAGTGGAAGCAAATAACGGACCACTCAGTCGTTATTATACGTGGACTCATGAGCAAGTGTTGCCAACGCGCGCCAAAAAAGTGTTTTTTCGCACAAAATCGTGCGGCTTGTGGACCCGCACTAGGGCATCTAGGATAAATGGCTGGGATTTGCGGCCGCTTGCAGCCTGTTCTGCTAAAGAGCCATCGGGTGGTCCCTGTCAGTTGACGCTCATTTCGTCAAATTGACGACGCCACTTGAGACAGCCTTTGACGAAGCACCAGCCGCGTTGGACAAGCCTTAGCATCGAGCATGCTGGCGAATCTGCACGCGGCTTTTTTTGTTGAAGCGCACAATTCCCGTACGATGTTTCTTTACTGATGGGAATTGATTCGCGTTAGGAGCTTCGAAGATGAGTGACACAATTAAGAAGGACAACGAAGGCCCTGCCCTGCAACAACTGCCGGCCGATGCCGGATTGAGTACCCTCGCGGTGCATGCCGGCGAGCAGCGTCAGAAGCCGGGCGACTCGATGACCGACCCGATCTTCGCGACGTCGACGTACACGTTCACCGACACGGCGTCGATTCTCGACTTTATCAAGCGCAAGTTGCCGCGCGAAGAATACGGCCGCTACGGCAACCCGAGCGAGAAATCGGTCGAGCGCAAGCTCGCCGCCCTCGATCACGCCGAGTGTGCCCTGCTCTTTTCGACGGGCATGTCGGCGCTCGTCGGCTTGCTGATGGCGAAGCTGAGCAGCGGCGACGAGGTGATCTTCTTCGATGAATGTTATCACCGCAGCCGCGAGTTCTGCACCAAGCACATGTCGCGCTTCGGCGTTGTCACGCGCCAGGTCAAGGCCTGCGACTACGCGGCGATGGAAGCCGCGATCACGCCGAACACGAAACTGCTAATCAGCGAATCGCCGACGAACCCGCATTTGAGCATCGTCGATCTCGAGAAGTTCGCGGCGCTCGGCAAGAAGCACAGCGTCGAGACGCTGATCGATGCAACGCTCGGCACGCCGTACAATTTGCAGCCGATCAAGGCCGGCATCGATTACGTTCTGCATTCGGCGACGAAATACCTCGCCGGGCACAACGATCTGCTCGCCGGTGTACTGGTCGGCAGCGAGGAAAAACTCGAGCCGGTCAAGAAGCTCCGCGGCATCATGGGCGCGATCAACTCGCCGCAGAATATCTATCTGCTCTCGCGCGGGTTGAAGACGTTTGAACTCCGCATGCAGCGTCACAATCAAAACGGCCAAGCGGTCGCCGAATTCCTGGCCCAGCATCCGCGCGTCGAACGGGTTTACTACCCCGGCTTGCCAAGCCACCCGTATTACAACGTCGCGCAAAAAACAATGCGCGGCTACGGCGGGCTCGTGACGTTCCTAGTCAAAAACGCCGACTGGCAAGCCACGGCGCGGATCATCGACGCCGCGAAAATCCCGCGCATCGGGCCGAGCCTTGGCGGCGTCGAATCGCTGATTGAGCAGCCGATGGTGATGAGCTACTTCGATTACTCGCCCGAGGATCGCCAGCGGTTCGGCATCCACGACAACATGATTCGCCTGGCACTCGGCATCGAAAACACTGAGGACTTGATCAGTGATCTGGCGCAGGCGCTGGAGAAGTAAACACTGGAAGTAAAAGACATTACCACGGAGTCACGGAGAGCACGGAGGAACACGGAGAAATACGGCCCACAGATAGACACAGATGCACACAGATAAATGCAAAAACGATTAAACTAGTTGTGTCTTATCTGTGTGCATCTGTGAGAAAGCGTTTTTATTTTTCTTCTCTGTCTTTGCCTTCTCCGTGACCCTCTGTGTTCTCCGTGTCTCCGTGGTTTTGTATTCGTATTTTGCATTTGAATGAAAGCTAGACGATGAACAATCCCAATTGGAAATTCAGCACCCGCGCGGTGCATGTTGGCAACGACACCGATCCGACGACCGGTGCGGTTGTGCCGCCGATTCATGTGGCGAGCACTTATGTGCAGCCCGGGGCGGGCGAATGGGGAACGTTTGATTATTCGCGAACAGCGAACCCCACACGGACGAATTTCGAAACGACGCTCGCGTCACTCGAAGGAGGCTGCGGCGCGCTGGCCTTTGCCAGCGGCATGGCCGCGACGCACTGCGTCACGCTGCTGCTCGAAGCGGGTGATCACGTCCTCGCCGGTAAGGACATTTACGGCGGGACGTATCGGCTGTTGCACCAGATCTGCAACCGTGCGGGGATCACCGTCTCGCTCGTCGACACGACCGATCCGGCGAAACTCAAAGCGGCGTTCACGCCGAAGACGAAACTCCTGTGGCTCGAAAGCCCCGGCAATCCGCTGCTGAGCATCACCGATTTGAAGCTGTGCGCCGACCTGGCGAAGCAACATGGCGCGCTCTCGGCGGTCGATAGCACGTTTGCCACGCCGGTCCTCACGCGGCCATTGGAATACGGCATCGACATCGTCATGCACTCGGCGACGAAGTACCTCGGCGGGCACAGCGATGTCCTCGGCGGCGCGCTTGTGGTGAAGGATCCCGAGTTGCTCAAACGTTTGCACTTCACCCAAAACGCCACGGGCGGCGTGATGGGACCGTTTGAGGCGTTTCTCTGCTCGCGCGGTCTCAAGACACTCGAACTGCGCGTCCGCGAGCAATCCCGAACCGCGTCGCGTTTGGCCGAATACTTGCGCGAGCATCGCAAGGTCGAACGCGTTTTGTATCCCGGTTTGCTCTCTCACCCCGGGCATTCGATCGCCGCGCGCCAGATGCAAGGGGGCTTCGGCGCGATGCTGAGCTTCGAAGTCCGTGGCGACTTGCAAGCGGCGAAGAAGGTCTGTGAGAGCACGCAGCTCTTCAAACTCGCAGTCAGCCTTGGCGCTGCCGAGTCGCTGATCGAACAACCGGCGACGATGTCCCACGCTAGCTACGATCCGGCCGCCCGCGCGGCGAATGGCATCAATGATAGCTTGGTGCGCCTCTCAGTCGGGCTCGAAGCGCTCGAGGATTTGGCGGCGGATTTGGACGCGGCACTTGCTAGCGTCGCGTAGAAATTCTGAATGGGACACTGATGATACTGATCTGACAGATTTTCACTGATCTAAACTGTTATCCCGCACAATGCGCCACCAGTATAAACGTCGCTCTTTCGACGAGGCCGTGGAGCTGGCTCAGCATGCATTACGCGCAGTTGCGAAGAATAACCTGACGGAGGACGAGCTACGCGAGATGGTCGAACACGGCACGATGACGGGTGGATCATTCGGTGACGATTGGGAAGCAGAAACAGGTTTTAAGCCTGACATTCGGCTGTTCTACGAGCTTCAGCTTTACCGACCGTCGAAGGAAAGACCGTACATCGAGAAATACTTCGCACGGATTCTAGTTAGTCGTCCCTGAAAAACGCTTTTCACGGCGGTTTTACGATTAGGCGGCGTAAGCGTGGGTTGTTTGTTTTTGCCGAAGCGCGGTGCGGACGATATTTTGCACGTCGAGCAGGGCCAACAGCCGACTCAACAGACAC
>JBGSSS010000209.1:0-5559 GCA_041736895.1 Pirellulales bacterium | reverse complement strand
CCGGCCCGATCGTGAATGGTCCGCTCGGCGCACTTGCGGGAACGCCGAGCGATGGCTCCTTTTCCAATGCGCTCGGCTCGGGCACACTCGCCGCGCCGATTCGCACGCAAGGCACCGGCGGCACCGAACAACTCGTCGCGATGAGCGGCGGAAATCTCGCACGCACGCGCGGCGCGATCATTGGAGCAGGGACTGATACGGCCGACCTGCCGAGCCTTCCGTCAACCGGTGAAACGGGTGCGCCGGCCGCGGCACCGACGCTGCAACCCGGCGGACTCACCGGTCCAACGACAGCCAAATCGCGTCAAAGCGTCAACGTCCAAGTCGCGATCACCAGCAGCGATACCGGCGGCCTGGGCGACGAATATTCGATCAACGTCGGCAGTGCCCAACCGCTTGCAAGGCAAGAAAGCGTCATCATCAGCAACACGGCCGCGCGATTCTTGAACCGAACCTCGTCGGGCGCTCCGACAATCGATGGCCAGATTCGCGAAGCAGCCCCGGCTTTTGGCAAGCGCATCCGTAGCAGCAATCTCGAAGCCGAAATCGAACTCGGCCTCAAGTTCGTGGCCGCCGCGCAGAACGGCGATGGCAGTTGGAATTTCCAGTCCTTCCCAGGTGCAACTGCCAGCGACATCGGCGAGCGAACTTCACCGACAGCCGCCACCGGCTTGTCGTTGCTCGCCTTTCTCGGCGCGGGCTACGACCACTACCGTGAAGAATATCAAAGGAACATGGCCCTTGGGTTGGCGTATCTGGTCGAGCATCAGCGGCCGGATGGCGATCTGTATGTTATCGCGGCGCGCGTGCCGAACGATCCTTACGCTCTCTATAGCCACGGCATTGCGACGATCGCTCTCTGTGAAGCGTACGGGATGACGGGCGATGAAAAACTCCGCGAACCTGCCCAGCGCGCGATCAACTACATCGAAAAAGCCCAGGACAAAAAACTCGGCGGCTGGCGTTACAATTTTGGCAGCGGCACGGACACTTCAGTCACGGGCTGGCAATTGATGGCTCTCAAGAGCGGCGAACTGGCCGGGCTCAAGGTCAATCCGCAAATCTACGACGGCGTGCGCCGCTGGCTCGCGGCGGCCGAGGCCAAAGGACCCGGCAAAAATTCGACCGATCCTTCGCAGTACGTTTACGATCCCAATGCCGTGAATGATGCCCAATGGAATCGGCTCGCGGGCCGCTTACCGACCCCGGCGACGACGTCGATGGGCTTGCTGATGCGCATGTACCTGGGCTGGGATCGGCAGAATCCGAACTTGCAGCGCGGGGCGAAAATCTTGCTCGACAATCCGCCGCAACTGGGAACCTTGGCACAACCCAAACGCGATACCTACTACTGGTATTACGCAAGCCAGGTGATGTATCACATGCAAGGCGAACCGTGGCAAGAATGGAGCAAGAAACTCCGGCCGCTCTTGCTCAACTCGCAAATCAAAACGGGCGTCGCCGCGGGGAGTTGGGATCCGGGCGGCACGATTCCGGATCGCTGGCGCAAACAAGGCGGGCGATTGTACGTCACGACGATGAATCTCCTCTCGCTCGAAGTGCAGCATCGCTATCTGCCAATCTACGAAACGATCTCGAAAGAATAGTAGGTGCGGCTGTGCCGCACAAACTCCGCGGCCTGTCCGGAGTGAAAATTGTTGCATCTCAAAAACCTTCGAACATGCTTTCTGCATGCCGAGCGTTCACCCTTTGGAAAATTGCTCTCCGCCCGGCACAGCCGGGCCTACGCACTCTTTCGTATATAAATATGCCGCTGTCTCTGTAACAATAAATCGGTCGCCTTCGGCAAGAATAGATTGATCGCCTTCGGCAAGAATAAATCGGTCGCCTTCGGCTCCCCGCTAACCAAAGACCCATGCTCACGATCGCCAATGCCGCCGGATTCTGGGGGGATTCGCTCGTCGCGCCGCGGGCGCTGCTGGAGCGGTCGCGGGTCAAATACCTGACCCTCGAGTACTTGGCCGAACTGACGATGTCGATCTTGGCGCAGCAGCGAATTAAAAATCCGGCGCTCGGGTACGCTGGCGATTTTCTCACCGTGCTCGCCGACATCTCGCCGTTATTGGCCGAACGGCCGGAGTTGTGCGTCGTGACCAACGCCGGCGGGATGAACCCGCTGGCTTGTGCGCAAGAGGCTGCGAAGATTCTCAGCGCGGCGAAGCTAGGCGACATGAAAATCGGCGTCGTCAGCGGCGACGATCTGCTCCCGCGGATCGCGGAATTGCGTCGCGAGGTCCCGTTCACGAACCTCGACACGGGTCAGCCGCTCAGCACGCTCGACAAACCGATCGTCGCGGCCAATGCGTATCTCGGCGCGCGAGGGATCGTCGACGCGCTCGCCGGCGGCGCGCGGATCGTCATCACCGGCCGCGTCGCGGATGCGAGTCTGACCGTCGGTCCGGCGATTCACGAATATGGCTGGAGTTGGAACGACTGGAAGCGCCTCGCCGGCGCGAGCGTGGCGGGCCACTTGATCGAATGCGGCGCGCAAGCAACCGGCGGGTTGAGTTTCGACTGGGCCGGACTTGATCTGGCGAACGTCGGCTACCCGATCGTCGAACTCGGCGAGGACGGAAACTGCGTCCTTACCAAACCGCCCGGCACTAGCGGCGCTGTCACCACGGCAACCGCCGCCGCACAGTTGGTCTACGAAATCGGCGACCCGCGGGCGTATCTCACACCCGACGTGAGCGTCGATTTTACAACGGTCGCACTCGAACAAGCCGGAACCGATCGCGTCGCGGTGCGCGGCGCGACGGGCCACGCAGCAACCGATTCGTACAAGGTCTCGCTCGCCTACGCCGACGGGTTCACCAGCGCGGGACAACTCGTCGTCTACGGCCCCGACTGTGTGAGTAAGGCTCGGGCAATCGCCGGCATGATCGAAGCGCGCGTGCGCAGCGCGGGATTTCATCTGAACGATGTCCATACCGAGTGCCTCGGCGCGAACGAAGCGGTGCCGGGCTTGCACGCGCCGCCAAAAGATCTCCGCGAAGTGGTCTTGCGCATGGCGGTTCATGCGTACGATCGCGCGGCAGTGGAACGGTTCACGCGCGAGTTCGCGCCGCTCATCACCAGCGGCCCGCCGGGTATCGCCGGCTACGCCAGTGGCCGGCCCGACGTCCGCCCGCGGTTCAGCTACTGGCCGACCTTGGTGCCGAAGTCGCTGGTGACTCCGCGGGTGGAAATGTTGTAGCTGAAGTCGTAAGACTTCAGACGTGAACAGAGACAACGTCGGTTTTGTGAAATACTTGAGCAAAGACTTGTCGCTTAGCCCGCCGATACCATCGGCGGCTTTATGAGGAGCAAACAATGAAACTCAGCGAAATCGCTCATGCCCGCAGCGGCGATAAAGGCAATCACGCCAACATCGGCGTGATCGCGCGCTCGCCGGCGGATTACCCGCGGCTGACGAAGGCGCTGACAGCGGAACGCGTGGCGGAGTATTTCGCCGGGCTCGGTGTCACTAGAGTGGAGCGCTTCGAACTGCCGCTGATCGGAGGCCTGAATTTTTTGCTGTATGACGCGCTTGGCGGCGGGGCGAGCCAGGCGTTGCGAATCGATACTCAGGGGAAACTCCTGGGGACGGCGATCATGGAGTTGGAACTGGCGGATTGAAAGATGGAATTCATTTTTCCGCGGATTCACAAGGATCTGGATCTGATTTTCACTGATCTGTAGGGGAACCAGGGCGAGATTCTTGCTTTTTGGCTGTTCTTTCGTTTATTCAGTTCCGTGAAAATCAAGAATACAATCACTCCGACCCGTGGCCAAAGATTTCCCCCTGCGACAATTTGACTCACCGATCTTCTGCTCTCGTTTCGGGGTTAGTGAAACTGTTGTTCAAAAAGTGTGCCTTCCGGGGCGTCACCTATCCGTAGCATTCTCGGCAGAGAACTTTCTCTGCGATTGGCAATCGTTGGAACACGAAGCCAGACGAGGGACGCTGGTTTTCGGCTTTCCTTTCTTTTTCCAAAGGTGCAGTCATGAATTTTCTGAAGCGACACGCGATGGTTTGCCTGATGCTCGTCGTGGCTACTGGCATGGCGTTGGCCGCCGACCCGACGGGCAAGTGGACCTGGACATTCAAAGCGGGCAAAAAGGACATGCAAAAGGACGTTTCCGCGACCGCCGACTTGAAACTGGAGAACGGCCAGCTCACAGGTACAGTTTCGCCCCCTGGGAAAAAGGCAGCTCCATTGACGATCAAAGACGGCAAAATTGATGGCGATAAAGTAAGCTTCAAGGTCACGACAGACGCCAAGGGGAAGGAAGTCACCACCGAATATTCCGGCAAGCTCGAAGGGGACGAGATCAAGGGAACCATCAGCATTTCTGCTGGCGGCAAGGCACGGGAACAAGAGTGGAAAGCAACGCGGGCCAAGTAATCCCAGTTGTGCAATCCCCAGTTGTGAGGTGCGGGTTATTTCGCAAGAGAAATAATTATCAATGTGTTTTTTTACTGTTCGATTTCACTTGCAAAGTCCGCAAACTCGACCATAATCAGGAAGTCGGAAAGCAACCGTTTCCGAATTGTGAGAATTGCATTTAAAAACGCTGTGTTGCGTTTGGGACGAAGCCGATTAATCGGCTTCAATGACGGGGGAAAACACTGGTCTTGGAAATCCGAGACCAGTGTTTTTTTATGCGCCGACGTTAACTTTTGGCACGAAGATATTTCAAGTACGACGGACTTCTATCGTGGTACGACGGACTTCCAGTCCGTCGCATTCTGAATCTCTTTCAACGGACTGGAAGTCCGTTGTACGGTACTAGCGGTCTTCGACGGACTAGAAGTCCGTCCTACTATTTTCCCCTTGCTAGCAAAAGCTTCTGCAAAAAACTTGCGCGGACCGCATCAAGTGTACTTGCGTATACATAATATCACCTGTACATTATGTGCATGGATGTACAGTATCCGCGGCATAACCCGCAAGGTTTCCAGCAAGGTTTTTTTTCATGAGGCTCCGCCGATGATCGCCCGCCGTGATTTCAACCAAAACTTCCGCCGCCCGACCATCCGCAATGTCCGCGGCCCGATGCCCCGCGGCGCGGCTCCCCGTTCGATCGGGACGATTCTGTCGCTGGTCCTCGACAAGTACGGCGTCGATCTCCAAACGGCCAAGGTTCAAACTGTCGTCGTTCCGGCCGCGCGCCCCGCAGTGCAGCAGCGGTTTACATTCTAAGAATGAATGCCCGCGGCGTTAGCGAGGGCAAACAGAATTTTTGTAGCTAGTAGAGGGTGTGATTTTTATGATTTCATACTTTTTTGGGCGTAATTTGGGTCGGCTCGACTCGTAATCGTCAATCCTGAGCGATTTAGGAGGTCGTTTTTTTAATGCCACCGAATCTTCTGCATGCTTAAAAAATCACACTCTGTACGAGCTAGAAAAGAGATTCTGCCGCGAGCTCGCCGCTGCGGATTGCCCCTTCCATCGTCGCGGGCCATTCGGTGGCCGTCCAATCGCCGGCCAGGAACAAACCCGGCACCGCGGTGCGCTGCGGCAAGCGCAGCGCTTCGGTTTCCGGCCGCGGCGC
>JBGSSS010000192.1:0-55965 GCA_041736895.1 Pirellulales bacterium | reverse complement strand
GCCGGCGAGCAGCATGGCGCAACTGGCCGCGGCATACGCGCAGATCACGGCCGTGGAATCGGCCCGCCACCAAGCCAACCCGGCGATGCAGAACACGGCGAAGCAAGCGGATTGGCCGAATTGGATCAACGCATTCAAGCGGACGAGCCGCAGCGCGTTGAGGACTTCGACCAAAAAGTTGAACGCGACGACCGCCAACAAGCACGTCGCCGCCAACTGGAGCAGCTCGGCCTTCTCGCGATGCAAGAAAAACAGCTCGGCCAGCGGCTCGGCGAAAACTTGAAACGTCAGCCACCCGAGCGCGCACATGATCACGCAAACCAGCGCGGTGCGCCGCAGCACGGACCGCAGCGCGCCGTGCTGGCGATAGTATTCCAAGTACCGGCCAAACGACCCGGGTATCCCGAGCACGAGCAGCGGCGAAGCCAAGAAGAAAAACTTGTTCGCCAAATCCCACGGCCCCAACAGCGCCGGCGTCAGCCAGATGCAAACCAGGAGCCCCCGCACCAACCCGATCACGCGCTGCGCGATCGACAGCCCAAACAGATACGCGACGCTCTGCGCGAGCGTCGTTTCGCCATGGTCGTCCAGCGACGCCTCTTCCGCCGCCAAGACCGCCGCTTGCGGCATATAGACCGCGCTGCACTGCATGGGGTCGAAGGGCGCGGACGTTGGTTCTGCGCCGCTTGCTGGAGGGTCAAGCAGCGCCGCGGTTCCTGGGGCGTCATCCGTGGACGGTTTGACTAATGGCATACCGGCACCGCGCCTTCTGCCGCCGTAATTTCTTCCATTTGAGCTTCATCCGCCGTTTCATCGTAGCGCACGGGCTTGCCAATTTTGCGCGGATCGAGCGTGGCCCAGTTCCGCAGCACCGCCAGGTTGTCTGGATGAATGCGGCGAATGTGAAACGGGTCCACGCCGGGATAGTTGTAATCGCCGTAAGCCGAGCTGACGCTGTCATAGCCATGTTCGCGCGCCGCGCGAAACGCCGCCGCGCTCATGTTCCGCGGCAAGCCATACGGAAACGCGAAGTGCGCCACGCGCCGGCCGAGCATCTGCTCTAGCTCGTCTCCCCCGCCGGAAATTTCCGCATGAATCCGCGCCGGATCGCGGAGCTTGCCCATGTCGGCATGCGTCCGCGTGTGCGCGCCGATTTCGATCCCCAATTCGGCCATCGTGCGCAACTGCGAAACGGTGTTGGGCAGCAGGCGATAACCCCGGGCGATGTCGTGCGGAAACGGCACTTGTTCCTGGACGAAGTAGCTGTTGACGTAGTAGGTGCAAGGAATCTTGCGTTCGATCAGAAACGGCAGCGCGCGGTCGCAGTTCTCGGCGTAGCCATCGTCAAAGGTGATGCAGGCCGTGGGTCGCGTGACCGTTGTACGGAGGCGATTTTGCACCTCGCTCATGCTGACCAGTTCGAAATGCTCGGCGAGCCAAGTGATCTGGCGCTCGAATTCGTAATGCGTGTGGCTCCACGGTACGCACGTTTCGTCCGAGATCCGATGATAAAAGAAGACCAGCACCGGCGCGCGGCCCGTTGCGTACATGCGCGCGTTTTGCCAGGCCCGGTACGGTTGCGTGCCGAGGCAGTAGAGCGAGAGCAAGGAGTTTTTGAGTGCGGGGATCAGTTTCATGGTCATGGCTTTCGAAGTCGTGCTTTCCTGTAGCTGAACTCGTAAGAGTTCAGATCGCTGGACTGAAATCTCACGATTTCAGTTACGGTGTTCCTCTTCCGTCTTGCCGGTCGTGGTTTGTTTGCGGAGTGTCCGCTTGGCCCATTGCTTCAAGTTGAGCTGCGTCGTCCAGAACCGATGCCGCCAGCGGGCGGTATGCCGCGGCGCGGCGATTCGTTGTTGCACCAAGGAGCGCGGCGCGGCCCCCCACGAGGCCTTGTACGCTTCGTCCCCGCGGAGGAAGTCCCAGAACGCCGCGCCGTGTTCCAAACTCGCGCGCATCGCCAACAACTGGCAGAGCCAGCCGGGTTGGGCTTGTTCGCGTGTGACGTCCATGCCGCTTTGATACTGAAAGATTCCCCCTTCGCCGCGCAGACAATACATCGACGCGGCAGGCGTTCCATCGAGTTCGAGATAGTGCATCTGCAAGAGGTCGCAAGCGAGCATCTCGCGCATGACTTCGCGGTGATAGATCTTGAATGTTGGATGTGCAAAGCAGCCAGCTTGGCCGAGCTCCGCGCGGCGAGTTTGGTGCAGGTCTTGCCAGATGCTCAGGTACTTGTCCAGTTCGTCGGCGCTGGCAAGTGTCTGCAACTTGGCCCGGCCCGATTGCACGAACTTGCGGTCGAGCGCGCGCAGTTTTTCGCGGCGTTTCCGCGACAGCGCGCCAGTGGTGAATTCTTGCCAAGTGGCGGGAAATTCGACGCGCCACGCGCTTTCCAGTGGCCGTTGACGTGCGGCTCCGCCCGCCGCGACAAGCCGCGCGGCCAACGGTTCAAGCAGCGGATCGACGGCCAATTTCCCGCGCCAATCGAGCGTGTCCCATTGCCCACGGCCTTCGTGGAGCAGCCAATCTCCAACGGCGGCGACGACACTGTCGGCGTGCTGCGGTTCGGCGAGGAGCGTTTGATAATCGGTGCAAATTTCGTTGTCGCCGAGGAACCGCAACGCGCGGCCATCGAGGAAGCTGCGCGTCAGGTACCACGGCGCGAGTCCGACAACGCGTTCCATTTCATCGCGCACCACGAGCAGACAAAGCTGGTCGTTCTCCGCGCGATAACACTGCCACCACGGCGCGAGCCATTCCCAACGGCGCAGCGGCATGTCGCCCGCCAGGCGATTCCAATCGCCAACGAGCGCCGCCGGCAATTCACGCCCGGTGAGCGGCGTGACATGCAGCGTTTGCGTCGGGTTGTTTTCGAGCAGGAGTGTCATGAGGCGGCGATCGGTGTTTGATAGTGCATGGTTAATTGGCAGAACCTGAGTCTCGCAGCGCCAGCGTTTCGAGCCCGTTCTTGAGCCAGCGTTTGAGCGTGACCCCGGCCGTGGTGACGCGCGAGCGCCACATAGCCAGGGATCGATTCGGCACCACGCGCCAGGTGACCAGCTTTCGCGGCTGCGCGCGGTAATGCGGTTTGTACGATTCATCGCCGCGGAGCAAATCGAGCGTCGTCCCGCCCCGCGCGAGGATGTCGCGGATCACGGCCACTGTCATCACCCGGCCCGGTTCATGGGCAAGTGCCGTGGGATCGAGTCCCGATTGATAGGCCAGATTGCCGTGCGCATCACGAAGGTGGTATTCGACCGCGATGGGGTGCTGCGGTTCCGCGGCCGGAGTGATCCAGCTCAATTCCAGACGCCCCTCGCGCAGCCAGTGCCGCGCGGCTTGCTCGTGCAGCGCCGCAAACCGTGACGAGGCAAAGCACCCTCGCTCGCCGAGCATCTGTCGCCGCTGCGTATGCAACTCGACCAAGATGCGCCAGCCTCTGGCAAATTCGGCGTCTGACGTGACTTTGTGATGGACGTACTCGCCCGCGTCGAGCTGCCGAGCGCAACGGCGCATTTCTTTGCGATGCGATTTGGACAACTCGCCCAGGTACGCTTCCCAGCCGCCGCTCAAATCGATTGCCCAAGTCGATTGCTGCGGCGAGGCTTCGGCCCAAGCGCCGCGGGCTTGCAGTTCGTACACCAGTTGCGAAAGCGGCTGATCGTCGCCCAGCACATCGTTCAATTCCAGCAAGTCCCACAGTTCGGGATGCAGCGAATCGCGCGTCAGCCATTCGGCCACGGCGTAGACCACCTCGGCTTGCGTCTCGGGCGTGCAAAGCAGACTCTGGTAATCGCTACAGACTTCGCCGCTGCCCAGGAAGCGCAGCGCGCGGCCTTCGCCGAGCGTCTGCCGCGCGAACCACGGCGCGGCCCCGAGCAATGTCTCGCCGCGCCAGACCGTGACGACTTGCAGCTCGTGACCCGGCCGCAGGCGATGCTCGTTGTGTCCGTAGTGTTCCCACCAGAGTCGGAGCCAGTCGTATTCCATAAACGGATTGCCGCGCGCCAGTTCATTCCAGCGCGCGCGTTGCCCCTGCAACGCGGCAAAGTCCCGGCACACGGCAATTCGTAATTCAGTGGGCATAGATTCGATTGCGGCAAATTCGATCGGGATGCGTTGAGTAGCCGGTCTACCTATCAAAAAAATCCCGTTTGGCTCCCTCCCCCTTGTGGGGAGGGCTGGGGAGGGAGTTTTGCGCGAGTTGCACAACTCTAGGTCGTGGACTGCGCTGGAAATACGAAACTTTCAAGCGTTGCGGTTGTGCGGTTTGTAGCGATCGAACGACCCACAGTGCGTAAACGTTGCGCCGATTCCGCGACCTAGAGTTGTGCAACGGCGATGCTGCGCGCCGCCGCGTTCCTACGCAGATCCCAGGGGGTGAACCCCTGGGCTTTGGTTGTTTTCCGTTCCCCGCTCCCCGATCACCGTTCACTCACTACCGTGGAATTCCTGCTCGCCATTGCCGCGTTGGTTGCCCTGGTGTGGCTCGCCGGGTTTACCCTGAGCGGGCAGATCCTGTGGGGCTGCGCGGCGTTTTTGTTTGCGACGTGCTGCCTCGGCTACACGTATCTGCACTTCGACATCGGGCCGCAAGAATTTTCGCTCGACCGGATTTGGATGATCGCGCTCGTCGGGATCGCCATCGTGCAGCGCATGCTCGGCCACGCCGATCCAAAACCGTGGACCAAATTGGAATGGACGCTCGCCGGGTTCATCGTACTGCTTGGGCTGCACATCTTGTTTCAAGAAAACTCGACCGAGAAACGCCTCTCCGGCTCGCCGTGGTGGCACATGGTCGTCGGGTATGTCTTCCCGGCGTGCTTGTACTTCATCTCGCGGCAAGCGGTCCTCACCGAACGTCGCGTCGAGGGAATCTGGATTTTCTTGATCCTGTTTGGCACGTACCTCGGCTTCACCGGCGTCATGGAAATGACGGGGCAATGGTGGGCCGTTTGGCCGCAATACATCGCCGATCCCGACGCCGGTTCGGGCTTGCACTTCGGCCGCGCTCGCGGGCCGATGGTTCAGTCGGTCAGTTACGGCTTCTATTGCAGCGTCTGCCTCGGCGCGGCGTGTTTGTGTTTTTTCCGCTGGGGCTGGCGCGGCAAGTTGCTCGCCCTGCCCGCGGCGAGTTTGCTCCTTGCTGCGGCTTTCCTCACGCATACGCGCAGCGTTTGGATGGGGACGGCGTTCGTGCTGGCGGTGATCGTGTGGTATTGCCTGCGCGATCCATTTCGCAAGGCCCTGATCGGCACGGCCGCGGTCGGCTTGCTCTGCCTAGTCGTGCTCAAGTTCGATAGCCTCGTCGGCTTCCAACGCGAAGGGACCGTCGAAGACACCAAGACATCGGCCGAATGCCGCGGTGCCTTCGCCATCGTCTCGTGGCAGATGTTCTGCGATTATCCGATCTTCGGCGTGGGTTTCGGCAACTTTCCCGAGGCCAAGTACCCGTACCTCGATTCGCTGCGTGACTACGACATGGTCATGGAGTTGATCCGCCCCCTGATCCATCACAACACGTACCTCGACATCCTGACCGAACTCGGCGCGATTGGGCTTGCGCTCTACATGGGCGTGATGATCGGCTGGGGACGAAGGTCGTGGCAGTTGATTCACCAAGCGCGTTACCCCCACTGGATGCGAGCGCAGGGAATCCTCACGCTCGCGTGCCTCGGGTCGTACGCGATCCAGATGATGTTCCATGAAGTCACGTTCACCAGCATCGACAACGCGCTGATGTATTTGCTCGCGGGGATCACTGCCGGCTTGACGAACCCCGCGCCAAACAGCACGCGTCATGATCTCGGGCAGGCCCGCGATGAGGCGGTCATGCGCGATTGGATCGGCGAGAATCCCTCGTTACCAAGCCCCAGCTTGGTAACGTGAATTGCGAGTGATGTCCGAGTACCAACAAAGCCCAGGGGTTCACCCCCCTGGGAGACTTTGAGCGACGAGAAATACTCCCAGGGGGTGAACCCCCTGGGCTTAGGAATTTTTTCCAACATCAAATCATGTTCCTCACCCGTCCCAACTTGCAACCCCGCGCCGATCGCGGGCCGCTGCGTGTCCTCTTCGCGATTAACAATCTCGAAGTCGGCGGCGCGGAGATGCTGACCTATGAATTGGTCCGCCGTTTGGATCGCACGCGCTTCGCCGCCGAAGTCGCCTGCATGCGCGAGACCGGCGAACTCGGACGCCGCTTGCTGGGCGAGATTCCGGTCCATGCGAATTTGCTCGCGAACAAGTTTGACGTCCGTGTGCTATGGAAGTTAACGCGGCTGCTGCGCCGCAGCCGATTCGATGCGATCGTCACCGTCGGCGCCGGCGACCGGATGTTCTGGGGCCGTTTGGCCGCGGGCCTGGCGCGGACGCCGGTCGTGATTTCGGCGCTCCACTCGACCGGTTGGCCCGATGTCGTGGGGCGCTTGAATCGGCTGCTGACACCGCTGTCGAGTGCGTTCGTCGGCTGTGCCGAGCCGCATGCGGCGTACCTGCGCGACGTCGAAAAGTTCCCCGCCGAGCGCGTCCATTGGATTCCCAACGGCGTTGATACGACGCGCTTTCAACCCGGCGCCAAGAACGAAAAACTCCTGGCCGAACTTGGCATCCCGGCGCGTAAAAAAATCGTCGGCCTCGTGGCGCAGCTTCGGCCCGAAAAAAATCACGAGCTGTTTCTCGAAACAGCGGCCACGGTGCTTCGCTCGGAACCGCAGACTCAATTCGTCCTCGTCGGCCACGGCCCGCGGCGCGACGATCTCGAAGCGCTCGCGGTACGGTTGGGCATTGTGAAGAATGTCCACTTCCTCGGCGCGCGGCGCGATGTGCCAGAACTGCTCCGGCAGTTCGATGTCTTCTGCCTGACGAGCAAAATCGAAGCCAACCCCGTCTCGATCCTCGAAGCTCAAGCGACCGGCGTCCCCGTCGTCGCCACGCGTGTGGGGTCGATCCCGCAAACCGTGATCCCCGGCGAGACGGGTTACCTCGCCGAATCCGGCAACTCGGCTGAACTCAGTGCGAATTTACTGCGCTTGCTCCAAGACGAACCGCATCGTCAACAGATCGGCGCGCAAGCCCGGGCCAATGTGATTCAACATTGGTCGCTCGAACGGATGACGGCGGGTTATGAAGACCTGATTGAACGGCTCTACGATCAGGCGCGCGGCGAGGATGGCAACGCGGGCGGGAAGAGATTGCAAGCGGGCGAAACAACTGCGCCAGTCGCGACTGTCACGGATGAAGAATTGCGTCACGCCGCTTGTGTGGGGCAGTGAGTCGATTGGTTCTCCATTAGCCCCCCGTCAATGACGGGGGGAACAGCGTTGCGCATTAGAATATTTTTTCTATTCTCAGAATCATCGTCGAACGAGTTTCAAAAAGTCTTCTCAAATAGAATCAAACTCTCCCGTCATGAACCGGGGGCTAATCGTGATCCAGCGGACCCGTTATGATGGAAGGCTTGATTATTCGTTCGATTGATCACTGTTATGCAAAGCTTGTCCTCATTATTGCATGATTCCCCCCGTCATTGATGGGGGACTAATTCTATGTGGACAGATCCCCTCATCATCGCTCTCACGATCGGCGGCGTGCTCGCCTTGCTCTTGCTCGTCGATTGGCAAACAACCGGCTTCGTGCGGCGATTCTTTCAAGCCCAGCCCGCGCGGCCGCCGCATCTGATTGACCTGGCTGCGGAGACCCCCGAGACGACTGACGATAATCAACCGACGTGGCTGCTGCTCACGCGGGCGACGCCGAATTGGAACGCGGATGTGGTCGCCGAACATTGCGCGCGAGTGTGGAATGTGCCGGTGAATCAGCATGAGCACGATGTGAACTTTGTGATTGGCGAGGCGCCGTGCCTGATGCTGCGGAACGCGGATTGGCACTATCTGCTGACCGTGGGCGATGAACCGTACATGGATCCCGAACAGATTCCCGAGACGACGGATCAAGGCTTGCGCCAAGCTTTCGCCGCGCAGCAAAGCTGGTTCTCGCTGAGCGTGGTGGGCACACCGGATGATCAATCGCCGGGCGGCCATGAAGCCCTCTGCCGCAGCGCGCAGCTCGTGGCGGAACTTGCGGGCGATTTGGGATTGGTCTTGATCGGGGCGCATTCGCCCGCGGCCAGGTTGTGGACGCCGGAGCTTGCGCGCGATTTTCGGCAAGGAGCCATGCTGAGATTATGAAGATTGGCTGTGATCGCTTGTAGGCAGGAAAATCCTTTGCTAGCGTCTCCGCGCACACTGATCTTGACGCCAATGCCCGAAATCACGACGATTCGCGGGATTTTCTGGCGTTAGACAACAAGCCCGCCATCTTGGCGGATGTATTTTCGGGATGGTGCGCCGATGGCAAAGTCGAGTTTTGGAATGGATACTGTGCTGCGCTTAGCGACGTCACCGTTGCCGCGCCCGGTGCAATACGCGCTCGGCAGCCGGTTCCGCTTTTATATTGCCCTGGTCTGTATCGCCGCGGCCTTGTTCTTTGGCGTGATCAACTTGGGCTGGATCAATGGCCGGCCGAGTGTCACCGTCGATCGCCAAAAACTGCAAGAAATTCGGCAAGATGTCAGGCAAGGTGTCCGCGAAGGCGTGAATCAGTTGCAGCAGAACAACCCCAACAGCGCGCTGGCACCGCTGGTGAACGATTATCTCAACAAAAACCTGCCGAACAACACTCCGCCGAATTATGCGCAGCCGTACAACAACGGCTATCCCGCGCCGACGAACTACAACACGCCCGGTCAAACCGGGTCGCACCCCATGGTCTATCCGCAGCAGCAGAACGCCCTACAGCCGCTGACCGGCGCGCCGCAGCAATACCAACCCAATCAATACGGCAAACCTTACGCGGCGCAACAGATGGCCAATGGCTACCCGGCGCAACCCGGTGCGCAAGTAGCATCTCCGCAATACTCGAACCAGCCGCAATACGGCCAACAACAGCCGTACGCCGCCCCACAATACGGCACCCCAGGTTACTCGAATCCCCACGCGACGCAGCCCAGCAACTACCCGCCGACGTACAATCAGTATCCCACAAGCGCCGGATATCCCAACAACAACCCGAGCTATCAAGGCTACGGTCAGCCAGCGCGCACCACGGTCCCACAGTATGGGGCGCCGGGGTATCGGTAGATCAAAGTAGCCAACTTGCTCTGCAAGTTGGCTGGAGCGGGCGAGCGTTGCAAGTCCTCGCAATAATTTAGGATAAAGTCTATCCAATGCTCCGTTTTTTGATAATGAGCAATTCGCAACGCAACTAACAGTACATTTTTCAGCGCTCCGGCAGTGACCAACATATTCCAACTTGCAGAGCAAGTTGGCTACTCTCCCCCCACCAGCCGCAATTTCACCGCCGTCTCGCGTCCCTCGCGGACAATGTTGAGCGAGACCTCTTCGCCCGGCTGATAGGTTTCGATCGTCGAGAGAAAATCGTCGGCCGTTTTGATCGGCGCGCCGTTCACGCCGACGATCAGGTCGGCCTTGCTGCGGTCGAGCGTCTCGGTTTCGTAAATGAACGGGCCGCGCTGTTTTTTCTCCTTGACGACCTGAATCCCGCGCAGACCCGCGGCTTGCGCCGGCCCATTGGGGGCGAGCGTGGCAATGAGCAAGCCGCGGTCCGTTTGAAAGACGCGGCTGATGCCAGTCTCGGGGCGGATGATCTTGCCGTTTTTCATCAACTGGGGGACGACGCGCGAGATGGCGTTCACCGGGATTGCAAAGCCGACGCCCGAGCTTTGGCCGCTGCGGCTGGCGATGGCCGTGTTCATGCCGATCAGCCGCCCATGCCCATCGAGCAGCGGCCCGCCCGAGTTCCCGGGGTTGATCGCGGCGTCGATTTGGATGATCGACTTGATCGTCCGGCCGGCGCGGGTGGGGAGCGAGCGGTTCAAACTCGAGACGATGCCCGTCGTCAGTGTGCGTTCAAGCCCAAACGGATTGCCAATGGCAAGGACGCGCTGGCCGACGCGGAGGGTGCTCGAATCGCCAAACGGGATCGGCACCAGCGACCCGGCCGGCGCGTTGATCTTGATCACGGCCATGTCGTTGGGCGGATCGGTGCCGACGACCGTCGCGTCGTACGATTTGCCGTCGGAGAGCGTGACCTCGATTTCCTTCGCGCCCTCGATGACGTGGTTGTTGGTCAGGATATGCCCCGCCTGGTCGATCACCGAACCGCTGCCGGCTCCTTCCTGATGCGAATCGCCCAGCAGCGTCAGCCGTTGGTTCGGCGTCTTGGTGCTGATATTCACCACCGAGCGGTTGTACTGCTCGTAGACGCTGATATTCGACTGCTCCTCGGGCGTGTACTCGCGCAGATCAATCGGCGGCGCGGCCAACGCCGGACGCGCGGCGACGGGGCCAGCGATCACGGGTTGTGCGACTGACACCGGCTGGCCCACCGGCCGTGCTTGCGGCGCAGGCAGTTGCGGCAGCGGGGCGACATTCGGAGCGCCGAGTTGCGGTCCCTGAAGTTGCAGAAAATGCAAATCGCGCGGCGGCAGCGGCGCACTGCTACCCGCCAGGTCAATGCTCCCCGCCCAGGGATCGTTTGCCTCTTCCAAAGCGTTCATTGGCGCAGCGTCACGCGGCGACCAACTCTGCAACGTCCAACCGAGCGCGAAGAACGCTCCGGCAACGAAAATAATTCCAGCAGTCGTTTTTGTCGTCATCGCAGCATTCGGAGTCAGACGACTCCGCGAAAGATGATGTGCTAAAGAGTTATTCTTTAAGATACGGGATCGCGTCGGAAATTTCCACGCGTTGGAAGTTCAACGAAGGGATTCAATCGCTATGACGCAAGCGTAGGGGTAGCAAGTCAGCTACCCCTACGCTTGCGTCATAGCGATCTAGCGTCCCAATTCCGTCAGCAGACAGCGCAGATCGCGTTCATAATCCAAACGCTCGCGTCCCCAGCGCCGCGACTCGTCTTCGAGCTGCGCCGCGATTTGTTCCAGCTCTTGCTCCCGCGCCGAAAGACGCGCGGTGAGGCCGCCGAGATCGTCCTGGCGATCGGACATCCACTGTTCCAACTCGACCCGCTGCGTTTGCAGCCGGCGTTGTTCCAAGGGCATGCGTTCGGCCAATTCTTCGAGCTTCAAACGCTCGGTCAAGAGTTGCTCCGTCTGATGGCGATAAAGATCGGCCAGTTTCTGCCGCCCACGGAGTTGCGCTTCGGTGAACCGCGACGAGTTAATCCGCCCGCCGAATTCGGCGACGAGTTCCTCGAGGGCCAGTCGTTCTTGCAGGAGTTCTTGCTGTGCGAGTATCAACCCGCCGTGCAGTTCCTCAATCGCCGCGCGGCGCGTTTCCAGTTCCCGCTCGCTCGTCAGGCGCTGCTCGCGGATCGCATCGGCTTCGGCTCGCGCGAGACGGCGCTCTTCTTCCACGTCGCGCTGCTCGGCTTGCTTGCGGCGTTCCCAGCGGGCTTGCTCGTGGCCTAATTGCTCGCGCTGCTTCAGAATTTCCGCTTCGCTCTTGGTCAGCGACGCTTCACCGCGTTCCAGCCGCGCGCGGCGTTCGGCCAACTCGCAAATCGCTGCGACAAACGCCGGCCATTCGGCTTCGCTCTCCGGAAAATTGTCGCTCGCCGTGAGCGTCCGCGAGCGTTCGATCGTCACAGCCGTCGGCGTTTCACCAGACAGGTACTCGCGCAGCAACTGCCGCAGTGAATCGGCGCGGCGGGCAAGCAGTTCGGCCTCGACGACGAGTCCTTGCGTGCGCTCGCTCAGCGCGGCTTCGGCGTTTTCGGTTTCGTGTTCGTGCAATTCCAACTGACCCGTGCGCTGCGAGAGCGTGATTTCCCATTCGCGCAGCCGCACCTCGCGCAGTTCAAGTGCCGCGGCGCGCTGACGGACTTCGTCGACGCGCTCTTCGTACCGCTCTTGCTGCGAAAGTTCGAGCGCCGCGAGGGCTTGCTCGCGCGCGGCCAAGGTTTGCTCTTGCTCCGCGAGTTTCGCCTGCCGCTCGGTTTCGCTCTCGTGATATTCGCGCAGGACCAATTGAAAGGCGCGCTGATCCGCTTCCAATTCCGAACCGCGCGCGTCGAGATTCGTCGCGCGGCGATCAAGCTCCGCTTGCCGCTCGTTGAGCAGCGTCGCGAGCTGCTGCAACTGCGTCCGCGCGACGCGGAGCATCTCGAGCGACGTCGCTCCGGGCATTTGACTCGGCTCAACCGCGGCGGCGAGCGGGTCAAGCGACGGCGATTCTTTTTCGTACGCCGGCCCGTGCAGTTCGTCCCAAGCCGCGACGAGCGCCGTCTCGGCCTTGCTGAGCGATTCCTCTTCCCAACTGGCGTGCGGTCCGCCGGCCGCGTGGTCGACGGTCGATGTTTCGATGTGCGGCTGTGGAACGGCCGTCGGGGATTTGGCTGAACCCAATTGATGCGCCTGGTCCAAACGCATCTCGCGCACGGGTCCATCGCTCTCCGTCTCTGGCGACGAAGTGTTGGCTCGCGTTTTGGAATTGGTTTTGGCCATGAGTTGAAACTTTCAACGTTTCTATTTCGCCGGCCGTGGACGGCTCGGCTAAGCGGCTCTTGCTTCGCAAGAGTGTGCACGACTTACAATCGTCAAAGTCCCTCCACAGTGTCGCGCTCTCTTATCGTCGCGGCGGTGTCGGAAGTTTGAGGAAAAAACTCAAATCAGAAATTCTTCGCCGGCAAGAGTTGCGCAGTTTGCCAAGGGCGTGTCGTTTTCTGTTTTTCCGCGGAAACTACGCTAGCAAATCGTGCAACGGCGGGCATATTCGCTTTCCTGCTAGCGCATGCATAAAATGACAATTAGGTTTGCTTATTCTTCTATAAAGGTCACCCCCATGATCCGCTCTTGGATCGCCATTGTTGCATTCCTTTGCTTTCCTCTTGTTTCTATCGCCGAGGATCTGCCCTCGCCAAAACCGCGCGCCGCCGATGTCCCCGCTCCACCCGCGCCGCAACTGCCCGCGCTACAGATGCCGCTGCCGGACATCGGGATCCCCGCTGAGGCGAAGCCGAATGAAGCCCAGCCCGCGGAGCAACCGCGGGTCGTTGCGCCGAGTACGCTGATCCCCAATGTCGAACCGCCAAAGGCCAACTCGCCGATCGAGACTGCGCCCAAGGTCACTGTGCCGAATTCGGCGTTCCCGCAACCAGCGCCGAGTAGTGTGGTTCCGTTCAACCCGAACCCGAGCCGCACAACTCCGGCTTTGCCAGAAACGGCCGTCGTGCCGGCGAACACGCCAAACAACAACGTGCCGAACGAACTCAAGTGGCGCTACAAATGGCACAACGGCCAGTGGTGGTACTGGTCGCCGGATGAGCGTTGGATGATTTGGGACAAGAATTCCTGGTCGATCTACGATCCGGCGACGTACCAAGCGCCGGCCGGCTTCGCGAAGCCCGGGCCGCGCGCCATCGTCACGCGACAAGCGACACCGGCGCTGCCGGAGAATTATTCGGCCACCGAAGTCAGCACCCCCGAGTCGACGTACATTCAACCGACGCCGTATGTGTTCGGGGCCGATTCGTATTACGGGATCAATGGGCCGGCGGCGAGTTACTACAATCGCGGCAGCGCGACGGGCTTGACCTATGGGGCATCCAGGTACTCCAGCGAGTCCGTGTATGTGCCGATCTATCAGAGCTACCTCGCGCCGCAGTATTTTTCACCGCGCTACACCGCGCCGGTCGGCGGCTATCCGGCCTTCGGGTATCCGGGTTACGGCGTCCCAGGTTACTACGGCGGGCGCGGGGTGACGATTGGGTTTGGGTTTTAGTAGGCCCGGCTGTGCCGGGCACAGAGCGGATTTTCCAAGCACAGAAAGCTCCGCAGGCAACAAGCGCGAACGAAGCCAGGTCTTCTGCCCAAGTTTTCGCTGCGAACAAGCCGCTGCGTTTGTGCGGCACAGCCGCACCTACGGTTCGCCGAAGGTATCTTTCAATGCGTCAAAATCGATGGGGGGCCGAAGATATTTGCTGCATCCCCAATCGGCGTGATATACACCAGCCTTGACCCAGCGGTGAAAGGTGCTGTACTCCCAATCACCGGGACACGAAACGTATTGATGCTTTACCGGGTTGTAATGGATGTAATGGAAATGGTTGTCAAAATCCGTTTCATCCTCGATTGTGTGTTCCCAAAATCGCGGTTGCCAAATTCCACGTCGTTGTTCATATTTTTCATTGAGCGTCACCGGCAATTCCGATCCGCCATTTGCCAACCAACGCTTCGTAAATTCTTTCTTGATCCAACCCCAGCGCGCAGAATACCGATCGTCTCCGCGCGGAAGTGACCACATCGCATGCAAATGATCGGGCAGCACCACCAACGCGGCGGTTTCAAAAGGCCACTTCTCCCGGCATTCGCGCAACACCTCTCCTAGTAAAGCGAGAGTGGCGGCATCCGTAAATAAATGTCGCCGTTTGTAGGTGACAAGTGTAAAAAAATATGTTCCGCCAGGAATGAAATAGCGGCGATAGTTCGACATGATTGCCCTCAGTAAAGTAGGCCCGGCCCCCGCCGGGCATAGAGCGGATTTTCCAAGTCTATCAAGCTCGGCAGGAAACAAGCGCGATCGAAGTCAGTTCTTCTGCTCAAGCTGTCACTGCGAACAGGGCGCTGCGTTTGTGCGGCACAGCCGCACCTACTTTTACGGCGCTTTCTTTCCCTTCGTCGCTGGCGCCTTCCCCGGCTCCTTCATCGGCGGCACAAACTCCGCCGGCTTTGGCATCGCGACGCTCAATGGTTGCGTGTCGCCGTAGCGTTCTTGCAGATTCTGCAACTGCACGCGCAAACGTTCGAGCGTTGGCTTCATGCTTTCATCGTTGCTCAGATCCTTCAACTCGTCCGGATCGTTTTGCAAATCGAAAAGTTGCGTCCGGTTGATTTGCGGGTAGACGATCAGCTTGTAACGCTCGTCGCGCACGGCGCGTTGGACATCGCGATAGGCGGTGAAGAGCGTATCGCGGACCTTTTTCTCTTTGCCCTCGATCACTGGGGCAAGGTTCGCGCCATCGAGGTCCGCGGGAATCTTAATGCCCGTCAAGCCGCAGACTGTCGGCAAGAGATCGATCAAGTACGCGAGCGCCGGCGTCTTGCCCGCCGGGATTTTCGGAACGGCGAAGATCAGCGGCGAATGCATGCCGTACTCATACAGGTTCTGTTTGCCGAGCAGCCCGTGGCTGCCCATTGCGAGGCCGTGATCGGAGGAGAAGATCACGATCGTGTTGTCGAGTTGGCCGCGCTTTTCGAGGTCCGCGAGCAAGCGCCCGATCTGACGGTCGAGGCCCGTCATCGCGCCGTAATAGGCGCGGAGTTCGTCACGCAGGGCATCTTCCTTACGCGGCCAGGGGAGCAGCGCTTCGTCGCGGATGGTCATCTCGCCGTTGTTGAACGGATGTTGCGGCAGGAAGTTTTTCGGCAGCGGGATCGTTTGCTTGGCATAGTAGGCGGTGTCTTCGGTCATCGGCACGCGCGGGTCGTGCGGCGTTTCATAGCCGAGGTACATGAAGAACGGCCGCTGCGCATCGCGCTTCACTGAATCGCGTTTCTCCAAAAACGCGAGGGCTTGGTCCGTGATCTCGCGGCCAGGGTGGCCGCCGGTCCGTTCTTTGCCTTCGTTGATGTAGTTGTTGTGCTCGAACTGGGCTTGAATCGGCACGGCCGTGTTGCCGCGCTTGCCGTAATGCCACGTCTCGTACCCGGCCGCTTTCATAACCGCGGGAAAGGACGAATCTTCGGCCGGCGCGTCAGGCCCGCGCCAACGAAAGTACGTCTTGCCGCTGAGATACATGTTGCGGCTCGGGCGGCAGACGGCGCCGCTGTTGCTGCCGAGACAGTACGCGTTTTCGAACAGCATGCCGCGCGCGGCGAGCTTGTCGAGGTTCGGCGTTTTCACGACCGGATGGTCGAGCACGCCGAGACAATCGGCCCGCCAATCGTCGGCCATGAGGAGCAAGACATTGGGCCGTGCGGGTTCCGCGGCGCGAACTGCGGCGACAGAGAAACCGGAGAAGCAGAGGACGAGGCAAAGCAGGCGTGTGGGCATGGGCAAAGTTCCAGGCGGGGCGTTAGTGTCTTGGGTCCAGAGTACAGGGTACACGGGACGGTGTTGGGCTTCCAACTTTGGGGTGGTCAGCGGCTTATTCGCGGTGAGGAGTGATGAAGAGTACCTGGGTACGGAGGGCTGAATTTGGCTTCCCTTAGCCTCTCGGTTCCTCTTATATGTATCAAGATTCCATCAATGATTTTTGTTGCCTAGGTCGGATTCAAGTATCTTGCTAGCACCCTCGCTGTTAAACATTTCCGCTTAGAAAAGCCTTGCGGCCCAAAAGGACGCGAAGCTGGGCAGAATGGCGAATGCGTAACACTCGTAGCAAACGTAATGAAATTATCGCTTCTGCGGCTCGAAGAAACTTGTAGGAACATCCGGGTTGTTTGTCCTGCGGAAGCACTGCGGGTGATGCAGAAGAATCACTCGCAATGCCTCTGCAGCCAACGCCCCCTCCGACGGAGACTGGCAACAAAGTGTCAGTGTCCTCGCAGGAAGAGGGAAGCCCTCATCGAACAAGCATCTTTTCTTAGCCGCACAAAGGAGTGTCTGGTGATGAAACAAACACGCTGGCAACTTGCCCTGGCCCTGGGGATCAGTATTTGGTCCGCCTCGGCCGAAGCCCAACAAACGTTCACGAGAACTGTGCCATCCCAAGTTCGCACGGCGAATCTGGACGCCGCCGATTTTGGCCTGACCACCGTGAGCGATGGGGAACCGGCCGCCGCAGCGCCCGCCGACGCGGCAACGCCCGGCTCTACCGCCGCGGCTCCGGACTCGGGATACACAATCGCTTCGGATTGCACGGCTCAGGGCTGCACCATGCCAAGCTGCACCATGCCGGACTGCACCACGGTGCCGAATTGCACAAGCGCTGCCGGCTGCGCCAGCGCTCCATGTGACTGCGCCATGGAATGCCCCGATCCGTGCGAACCATGGCGCTTGTTCAGCCATTGCAATGAAAACTGCCACGGCATCAACTTCCGCGGTTGGGTCAATGGCGGCATCATGGGCAACTCGGACACGCCGAGCTCAAACTTCAACGGTCCCGTCACGTTCTATGACCGCTCGGGCGAAGGCCAATTGAGCCAGGTTTATTTCGTGGCCGAGAAGGCCCTCGATACGGCTTGCGGCTGCGACTGGGGTTTCCGCGTCGACGCGCTGTACGGTACCGATTACCGCTTTAACATCGCCCGCGGTTTGAGCGCCGAAGACAACTTCACCGGCCGTTGGAATAGCAGCCGTTTCTACGGCTTTGACATTCCGCAGGCTTACGCCGAAGTCGGTTATGAAGACTGGTCGGTCAAGGTTGGTCACTTCTACACGATCATCGGGTATGAAGTTGTCACCGCGCCCGACAACTTCTTTATGACTCATGCCTACACGATGCAGTACGGCGAGCCGTTTACCCACACCGGCATTTTGCTCACCAAGAAGGTCAACGACCAATTGTCGTTGACGGGCGGGGTGACCAATGGGTGGGACAACTTCGAGCAGATGTACAGCGACGAGTATTCGTTCCTGGGCGGCGTCACTTTCTCCGCGAGCGACAACAATAGCAAACTGGCGTATGCCGTGAGCATCGGCCAGGAAGAAGTGATTTTCGGGACTCAGAGTCCCACGGCCCAACGCTATATCCAGAGCTTGGTTTACAGCATCACGTTAACTGACCGCTTGAACTACGTGATCCAAAGCGACTACGGCCAACAGAACAATGCCAACAACACCGGCGAAAATGCCACCTGGTACGGCGTAAACCAGTATATGTTCTACAAGATCGACTGCTGCTGGACCGCCGGCGTGCGTGCCGAATGGTTCCGCGATGATGACGGTTATCGGGTCGCCCCGGCGGGTGACTACGCCCAAACGGGAGCAGCCCCGAATAGCAACCCGGCGTCGATTGGCGGCTGGGAAGGGAACTTTTTCGAAGTCGCAGTCGGCTTGAACTACAAGCCGGTGTCGAATCCGAACCTGATCGTTCGTCCCGAACTGCGCTACGATTGGTATAGCGGCAACCAAGTCGGCGGCTTGGCCGGTCCGTTCGACGACAACAATTCCGACGACCAATTCCTGTACGGGCTCGACTTGATCTATCTGTACTAGTGATGCTTTCCAGCCCGCCGAGACCATCGGCGGCTTGATTTCCCCCGAAACCGTGCTGCGGCAGCGCAGCACGGTTTTTTCGTAGGTGCTTTCGTACGTTAGGCATTCTTGCCTGACCGGGCGAAGGCGGGGTTGCCAATTTTTTCAACAACCCCTGCTTGTGGCGTTGGCGATTTTCTGAGATTCGGCAACTTGGAGATTCCGATCGAGCGGTGGTTGAAAACGAAGGGATTTTGCAACTCTTTGTTTTACAACAACTTAGGAACCGAATTCTCTCGTAATTTGCGGTGCCGGGCAAGTTGGCACATTGGTTGCATTCTCTATTCTTCGCAAACAACAGAACGATCCTTGTCTTAAAGGATTCTTCACCCCGAACATTTCCCGAACGCGTGTGTGGGGGGTGTCACGAACTGATTACATGAGGAGAGTTGGGCCTTCTCATGACAGCTTAGGCTGGACCAGTTCGTGACACCCTGTTTTTATTTCTAGGCGAGTTGTCAATTACGGTCACCACCGTCCCACCCCCCAAGCCGCGCAGCTTCCGGACATCAATCTCTAGTTGGGCCGTAAGGATGCCCTATGGCTTGGGTGGGTGCTCCGCCTAGCCCGCCCAGGCCGGGGCATTCTTTTTTTCTTGGCTAACACCCCCTTGCCCGCGTTGATTTCAAACCGTGGCTTTTGCGATATGATGATTCGCTAAGGAAGAAGGAAAAAGGGAAAAGGTAGGCACTCCCACCTTTTTCCTTTTCCCTTTTGCCTTTCTGCCATGAAGCTCATCATCGCCATTATCCAGCCCAGCAAACTCGAAGCCGTCAAGGCAGCGCTCACCGAGGTCGAGGTTTTTCGTCTGACGATCACCGATGTCCAGGGCTTCGGCCGGCAGAAGGGGCACTCCGAGCAATTCCGCGGCCACGAGATCGCGGTCAATCTGGTGCGCAAGGTGCAATTGATGATCGCCGTGAACGAGGACTTCGTCGAACCGACGGTCCAGGCGATCATCCGCGGCGGCCGCACGGGCAAGCAGGGTGAGATCGGCGACGGCAAGATCTTTGTCCTGCCGCTCGATGACTGCATCCGCATCCGCACCGGCGAACGCGGCGGCGAGGCGATTTAGGGAAGAATGCAGGAGTTAGTATTTAGAAGCACCCCACCGTAGCCGATCTCGTAAGAGATTGGCGTGTTTGAGCGTAATCGTCGTCAACGCGCTAATCCGCCAAAGTCTTACGACTTCAGCTACATCAATTACCGCACCGATTCCATTCGCGTCACGATGTCGAGCGCGTCGAGATCTTGCTGAATCCGCCGGACCGCGAACCACGCCGCGAAGACACCGGCGATCCCCAGGGAAGCAGTGCTCGCGGCAGCCCATTGCAACGAATCGGTCCGGTTGAAGAACAATATCATCACCACCGCTAGAAGCGGAACCAGCGCCGCGAATCCAATATAGATCCAACTCCAGCGGCGCAGCTTCTCTAACGCTTGCCGATCCCGTTCGCCCATCGTGCCGAGACGCACGAGCAGCGGATAGAACCGATGCAGCGACAATAGCGTGATCAAGAGAAATGGATAGACCGCGGCGATCAAGCCACAAATAAATAGTGATGTAAAAAATTGTAGATACATGTTGATCCCACCCGCTCCCAGGGCAAAGTGCATCATAATCGGCCAGACAAAGCCGCTCAGCGTCCAGAGGGCGATCCCTAAGACAGAAATCTCGTGCCCTAGCCGAGTCGATAAGATGCGCACGTCGCGGCACTGTTCATCCGTCAGAGCGGCGCGTGCTTTGGCGTTCCAAACGTAATGGCAGACTCGATTGACTCGTAAGCCGCCGATGAGCAGACCCGTCGAGAAGAACACGGTGTTGATAATCGCAATGAACGTCCGAAAAATGCCTTCGGCATTTTCCATCGGCCGAATCACGGCATCGTAGTTGTAGAAAATATTGAGCAACGCGGCGATCGCGTTCGGGATCAACGTCAAGAGAGTGATCGTCGTAACCGGATATTTCTGCGCAAAGTTCGTCCACCAAGAATTTCGCGGGTAGAGCAGCCGCTGAGTTTCGGGGTAGAGGCAAAATTCGAAATCACGAGCAAGCTCCTTGCCGTCGCGGCTCCGACCTTCGCGGTCGGGGGACAAGCAGCGGCAGAGAACTGCGGGTAAACCAGGCGCGATCTGGTTTACTGACGGATCAAGCGACTCGGGATTCGCGCCGTCTTGGCGGGAGTAGAGCATCTGCTTGATCGTATGCCCCCACGATTGCTCGACCTTGTCCTGATCGAAGGGCCGTGCGAGGGTCAACAACTCCCACAGCAACACGCCGAGCGAATAGATGTCGCTGCGATTGTCCAGATCGCTCGCCGTGCGATCATAAGCCGCGCTGTTGGCTTCCAATTGCTCGGGCGACATGTAGGCCAAACTGCCGCCGAAGTACGCCAGGGGTGTTGCGCCTTCGAGCTTCGCACTAAAGCTGATGTTGAAGTCGGCGAGCTTGGGCACACCTTCTTCGGTAATGAGCACATTGGCCGGCTTGATATCGCGATGCAGCACGCCTTTGCCATAGGCGTAATGCAGGGAGCGCGCCAATTGCCCGCCGAGCCAACAGATCAACTCGGGCCACTTCATCACGGCGAGCTTCTGCCGCAAACCCGAGTTTGTCGGCGGATCGATCCCGCGCTTGCGCAGCTCCGCGTCGATCGCGGCCAGGTAATCCAGCCCCGTCAATTCTGTGTAGGGCCGGCCGCGGACGAAGTCGATCACCGATTTGATCGTCCCGCCCGAAGCATACTGCATGTACATCAGCCGCAAGCCATCGTCGGGCAGCGAGCGCTGATCGTAGACGCGGATGATATTCTCGTGATCGAGCTGAGCGAGCGTTTGCGGTTCACTGCCGCGGTCGGCGGTGACCTTGAGGGCGACTTGGCGCTGCATGCTGCGCTGCCAAGCGAGGAACACCATCCCAAACGCCCCTTCGCCGAGATTCTTGAGCAGGTCAAAATCATCGATCCGCTCGCCGGCTTGAAATTGCAGCTTCTTCTTGGCCGAGCGATGGATGATCGTCGTCTCTTGCTGTGATTCCGAGGTGCCCAGCAGCGGCCGCAGCTCGCGGGCTTGTTGCGGAAAACGGTTCAGGATGTTCACGTCCGCCGCCGCCTCACCGGCTTGCATCCGTACATGAAACTCTTCGTAGAGCAATTCAAGCGGCAAGTCCTGCTGTAGTTCGGCGTAATCGGCCAGATAGTCTTCGCAAGTCTTCTTGGGAAACGCGCGGTTCCAGCGATACTCCAAGTCAACCTTGATCAATTCGATTAAGGTCATCCGGCGTTCTTCGTTCGGCACCCCGTTCAAGTGCTGCGTCAAATCGGGCGGAAACATTGTCGCCGTTTCCCACGAGTTGACGAACTCCTCAATCCGCACCGCCAGCGATTGCCACATCGCGGTGGAACTAACGTTCGGCGTTGGCGAGGCTTTACTGGTCACGGAAGTAAGGAAATCAGGAGACAGGAAGACAGGGGACAGGAACTTAGCTTAGCCTGCTAACCCAAGAAGCGTGGATCAAGAGTGGACTTGTTCAGCGCCAACTCAAGCCTGCTGATGGTATGCCCATCGGCAGGGAGCCCCCCCGACTTGCCCCATGATTCTATCAAGAATTCTGGATTGATGACAATTCTGCGGATTGCAATCTAGCGGCCCATTTCCAATGCGCTGATCGAAAAATCCATTTCTGTGAGCATCGCATGAATCCGCCTCACAAATTCCAACGCCCCGGGCGTATCCCCGTGCAAGCAAATGGTATCGGCTTGGAGTTTGATCACGGCTCCGTCGAGAGTCTGCACGGAACCAGCGAGAATTTGCCGGACTTGTTCCACGACCCGGAGCGGATCGTCATGCACGGCCCCCGGCCACGAGCGCGGCGTGAGCGCGCCGTCAGCTTGATACGCTCGATCGGCAAAAGCTTCTCGTGCTGCCCGCATCCCTGCGGCCAACGCCGCGTCGATCAAGCGACCGCCAGCCATGCCGACGACAGTTAGCTGCGGATCGACGGTTTTGATCCCTTGGACAATCGCCGCCGCGACCGGTTCGCTTCGCGCGGCCAAGTTGTAAAGCGCCCCGTGTGGTTTCACATGCCGCAGCGATCCGCCAAGGCGGGCGACCAATCCTTGCAACTCCGCGACTTGTTCGGTGACGAACTTTTGAATCACCGCAGGCGGCAAGTCCAACTCGCGGCGGCCGAAATGCTCGCGGTCGGGAAACGAGGGATGCGCGCCGAGCGCGCAGCGAAGCGAGATTGCCTGCTCAATGACGGCCAGGATCGAGTCCACGTCGCCGGCATGCGCCCCGCAGGAAATATTCGCCGAACTCACCAGCCGCAGCAGTTCGGCATCGGCCGCGACACTCGCCGCGCCCGTTCCCTCGCCGACGTCAGCATTGAGATCGATAGTTTTCATGATGATCCGTAGCCAAGGTCGTGAGACCTTGGAGGATTTGGGGTGGTCTGCGTTCCACTTGAAGCATCTGAAGTCTTACGACTTCAGCTACGGGGAGATTCGCAACTCAATCGCGTGTGCAAGCTTCTTCAACTCCTGTTCTTGCTCGACAAGCATCTGCCGCGCTTCCTCGCGGGTCGTTTCCACGAAACGAAGTTCGTCGCCCGGCTTAGCCTGCGCCAAGATCGGCCACGCGGACGTCGCAGCAGTCGCTATCACCGGATAACCGCCGGTCGTCGGATGATCGGCCATGAGCACGATCGGCTGACCATTTGACGGAACTTGGATATTGCCACGCAGTGATGCCGTTGACAACAATTCACGCGGTTGTTCAAGCGACAACGGTTCGCCCTGCAACCGATAGCCCATCCGGTCCGATGCCGGCGTCATGGTGTACGGCGTCGCGAGCAAGGTTTCCCAACTGGTGCGTGTAAACCACGACTGTTCAGTCCCTGCGATGACTGGAATCTGATGTTCGCGTTCAGAAGATTGGACTGGCAACTCCACGGACCAATTTGTTTGAGAGGGCGAGGCTCCTGCCGAATCGCTAGGGAGAGTGATTCGCAAAACATCGCTGGCCTGCAGCGCACGGCCTTGAAACCCTCCCCAACCGCTGCGTAAATCTGTCGAACAACTGCCAAGGATCTGCGGAACAGCTATTCCACCGGCCACTGCCAGATATGCCCGGCAACCATGAAGCGCTTGCTTCAGTTCGAGCGTCGCACCCGCCTCAATCCAATGGCGTGCGTTATTAAGCAAGAGCCGGCCATCGAGTGTGGCCTGAAACTCTGCGCCGGCGAGTCCAATCCACGTTGCTTGCTCGAAACGCAGCGTCGGTCCCAGCAGCGTGATCTCCAGCACCGCCGCATCGTCTGAGTTAGCAGCCAACAGATTCGCAACCCGCGCGGCCACGGGATCCATGACTCCACACGATCGAATCCCGAGCTGGCGATAACCCGCGCGGCCGCGATCTTGGATCGTAGTGAGCAAACCCGGCCGCATGACGACGATGCTCATCGGCCAGATCCTTTCTCGGCTGAATCTTGCAACGCAGCAAATTCCTTCGCACCGATCCGGCGGAAGCGCACCACATCGCCGGGTTGCAAGAGCGTTGGCGGAATCTGATCCAGCGAAAAAAGCAGTACGGGTGTTCGCCCCAGCAGTTGCCAACCGCCGGGTGTGGCTTGTGGATAGATGCCGGTTTGCGGCCCTGCGATGCCGACCGAACCGGCGGGGATTTGCAAACGGGGCGTCGCGCGGCGCGGCGTTGCCAGTTCCGGCGGCAGTCCGCGCAGATACGGAAACCCGGGCGAAAAGCCGAGCATGGCGACCAAGTATTCGCCGCCGAGATGCCGCGCGATGACCTCGTCGCGGCTCAAGCCCGTGTGCTGCGCGACCTCGTCCAAATCCGGTCCGCATTCGCCGTCGTAACAGATCGGGAGTTCGATCATGCGCGATGGTTCAGAAGCAACAGCGTCTGTTTCCTCGAGCAATCGCTCGATTCGCGCGCGCAACACTTCTTCATCGAAAAGTCCCGCCGGAATGAACGTCAACGTCGCGAGCCCCGGCACGACTTCGATCTTGTCAGCGGCAAAACTATTGAGTGCCGTGCGTGCGAGCGCCGTGATTTGCCGCGTCGATTGCTGAGAGTCGTCATCCCAACGCAAGATCCACGCGTTGTCGGCAAGCGGGAAAAGCATGGGGGTATTCAAGAAAGTTCACTCAAGTCGTTCGGTCTGGTTCATGGTAGAGCAAACGCTTATTCCTTTCATTGTCAATTATCCATTGTCCATTATCAATTGTTCATCCGGCCGTTGTCGGATCGATCATCCGTTGCACCGCCACGACCGAGTTTGCCGGAAAGCCACCGCGGGCCGCATGCTCGCGAATCAACTCGGCGCTTTCCGCCAGATAGACGCAGTAAATCTTGTCCGGCGTGACGAAGCTCTCGACCCATTGGATATTCGGGCCGAGTTCGCGCAGGACTTGGCAAGATTTGCCAGAGATCCCTTCCAATTCGGCGGCGCTCAGTTTTCCGGCACCGGGGATATCTCGTTCGATGATGAATTTTTGCATAACGTTTCTCGTTGGAAGTGTGTGATGTGGACTGTCTGCAGCTTCTTTACAGCGTCGAATTCACGAAGCAGTTACATTTCGCAAGTTGCCCATTGACCGTAGCATTCATCGACCGAGATGCTCAACGTTTCGGGACGAAGAATCTTTTGAAAGCGTAATCGTTCCAGCAAACGCTCGCCCAGATATTTGGCGAGCAACTCGGCCGTCGTTTGCGCGAGCGGCAGCAGGATGCAATCCTCACGTGGGAAAACCCAGCGGCGTTGTTCGAAGGTCGCAGTCACCTCTTGTTCGTTCGCGCTTACATGAATCGTCGGATGCATCGTCGGTAGCAGCACGCGATGATCGAGTTCCTGAGTTAGCACCCGCAGATTGTCCCGCAGGGCGATGAAGTCAAAGACGTAATGATTTTCATCGAGCGGACCGGCGGCGGCGGCGCGGACGCGATAGTTGTGGCCATGCAGCCGTTCACAGATATTGCCGTTGAAGGTAATAAAATGCGCCGCGCTGAAAGCCAGCTCGTCCTTCTCGACGGTAACGTGATACTGCGGCATGAGGGTGGATAGGGACCAGTGGAGAGTGCGTGAAAATTCTAAGCCCAGGGGCTCCGCCCCCTGGAGCAAACGGCTTGCCACGAGCTGTTGCGCCTCCGGTGAAAACGGCGTCGCGATCGCGTTAACTGTCATAATCGCTGCAAAAAACAGTTCGTTTCGCCGTGCTATTTCGCTTCAGAGGATCGGGCAATTACTATTAAACATAGCGCGGCGACGTGACGCAATTCGGTCCCCTTCTTTTCCAGGCTTGTAGCGACGTGATGAATCGTTCCTCTCTCGGCCTAGCGATTTGCTTCGCGTTGCTGAACTTCTCGGCATTCGCACCCGTCCGCGCCGAAGTTCCGCCGGAATTTACGCGCCGCTCCGAACCGTATTATCCGCCGGGCCCTCCGATTCCGATCGTCTCGCCCGAGACCGGCTTGCCGCAAAGTTGGAGCACCGTTGGCCCTGAGCCATTCTTTGGCAATCCGTATCTCTGGGGCGGGTACGGCTACGGCTTTGGTTATGGCTGGGGAGGGGGTTGGTATGGCGGGCGCGGTTTTGGTTACGGCGCGCTGGGGGCTTATGCGCCATTCGGCTTCGGTTATGGCGGCTCGGGTTACGCTTATCCACGCGGACCATATTGGTCGGCGTATCGGTTTGGTCCGTATGGTTGGGGGAGCACTGGCTTTGGTGATCCGCGGTACGGCGCGAACTTCGCCGGACCGTATTCTGGCTTTTATGGACCAGCCCAGGCGACGCCCGGCTATCGCACGTATGGCCCTTACAATCCGCCGTCCGATGCGGTCGTCATTCCGGGTCTAACACAACCGGGGTTGGCGCAACCACAAGAAGCACCGGCGCAAATCATCGCGCCGGGAGAACTTCCCGTCCCACCGGTACCGCAAGGACCGTAACTGCTCTCCGCTGCGCGTCGCGGCTAACCGGCGTGAGCCTTGCTTCTTTTACTTGCTAGCATCGATTCCGTTGCAACTTGCAGAATCGCGTCGTCGATAGAGAAAGAAGAGCCGCTTTCATTGGCGCGGTTTATCTCTTCTGGAATTCGACCATGATTCTTCGACGCGCATTCCTCGCCGGGGCTTTTCTCGCGCTGCATTCCCTGCTAGCAAGCGCGCATGATCCGATCTATGTCCCGCATCCTGTGCAGCCGCCGCGGGTACTTGTGCCGGGACCAACTCAGGGTCCGCCACAACGTTACTTGATTTTGCAGCCCGGCGGACATGGCGTCGGCCGCGGCGTGCATCCGCAGCCGTATGCGTATGGCTGGTTCGGCGCGTCGTATCGGCAGCATTATGAATACGGCCGCGGCTATTTCGGCGACACGCGCAGTATCAAGCCGTATTCTCCGCAGTAAACTAGTTGCTGAGTAGCTGAAGTCGTGAGACTTCAGACGTACGGAGTTAACGCAAGGACATCTGAGGTCTTACGACCTCAGCTGCGAAGGAAGCGCGAACTTCATCGCTTATCGTCCCACGCCGATGAAGAACATAAAGACTTGCGTTTCGTCGCCCGTGGCATCGGCAATTGGGAACGCAAAGTCGAGCGCGATCGGCGCCGGGCCGAGGGCCGGGACGCTGATCCGCATGCCGAAACCCGGCGCGACGCGCAGGTTGTGCTTGTCGAGCGACGTTCCCGCTTCGACCGTGCCAAAGTCGCAGAACGCGACGGCCCGCAACGAATCGTCGGCCGTAATCGGCATCATGTATTCGACCGTGCCAAGCAATTGCAGCTCACCGCCGACGATGACATTGAGGTCACGAGGCGATGCGCCGCGAAAGCGGAACCCGCGGAGTGTCGAGTAACCGCCCGCAAAAAAGTTGTCGTAAACCGGCGTATCAGGACCCGTGATCCCAAAGTCGCCGCCAACGGCCAGGACATGCCGTCCCGAACCATCCGCTCGCTGCCGCAGCGTAAAATACTTCCGCATTTCAATCGTGCCGCGCGGATAGTCAAACGACCCAGTGACATACTCCGCTTGGTATTGCGCGAAGAACCCTTCGGTCGGCAAGAACGGGCTGTCGCGTGTGTCTTGCGTAAAGCCCAATCCGAAGCCGTACAAGTTATTTACGCCGAGCGCATCGGTTAGTTCTTGCGGCGTGGGGATCGCCGGGTTGCTCAGGTTCACCTGCTCGATGCGAAGCGAGGTGCTGATGGCCATGTCGGGACGTGACGGCAATTGGTAGCCGAGGCTGAATTTGCCGCCGATCCGTTCTTCGAACCAATCACGGTACTGCCGCTCGAAGTAAAACGCGCTGGTGCTGAACGACAGCGGGGTGTCCCAGAGATACGGTTCCGTGAAGCTAGCCGTGTAGCGGCTAACTTGGCTGCCGGGTGCCGCTTCCAAGCGAAACCGCTGACCACCTCCGCGCCAGGCTTGACCGTTGCGGACTTCTTCCCAACTACGCGGAAAACGGCGAATGTCAAAGTTCTGCTCGTCGAGCACGATGTTGCCAATGATACCCGCATTGGAGTTCACCCCGACGCCGAACATTAAACGACCGGTTTGACCTTCGGTCACAACGGCATTCAAATCCACAAAGCCGTCAGGCTGCACGGCATAGCCAAGAGGGCCCGGGTTGACTTCGACACTCCCCGGAGCCGGGTTCACGGGATTGATCATCGGTCCGCTGTTAGGAATGATCGGTTCCGGCTGAGTATTTGGCGGGATGCCATACTGCGTTGTTGGCGGCGGCAAGGCGGGGCCGTTGAAGAGCGGAGCCGTTCCGCCGCCTGGCGGAAAGGGCTGCGCGTATTGCGCGGGCACGACGCCGGCATTGTTGCCAAGGTACACATGCCGGCCATCGGGACCAGCGGCCGAGTAGTTGTCGGGAGCAACGCCGGTGCTGTAGTTCGCTGGCACAACACCGCTCGCCGCCGGAGCCGCGGGGTTGTAGACATTGGGCTGTGCCGCGGGTGCCTGAGTGTACGCCGCATTGCCTGGAGCCGTTGCAAACGGATCAGGGCTGGGACTTTGATAACGAACGATTTCGCGGCGCAGCGGCGCGGCACCGTTTTGGTTGGTTGGCGGCAAGCGCGGCGCGTCAGGTTCGGCGAAGGCATTGCGCATCAGCGGTTGCGCTTCCGCCGGTTGATAATTGGCGCGCCATTGAATCGGGGCCGCATTGTCCGTGCGTTGTAAGGAACCAGATGTAGGAGTTGCTGGTGCAAAAGTCACGTTCTGATTGGTTGGCTGGCGCACCAAACCGACGGGTTGGCCCTGGGGCAGGGGCTGCGGATAGTTCGGCGTTTGCGCAGGCGGAGCAAAGTTCGGTCCGATTGGCAGGGATTCATACGCATCCACATAGACCGGTGGGGTTTCGTTGCCCCATTCGCTGACATACAAGTCGACAATCACAACATTGTCGGGGCTTTGATAACGCGGAGCGTTGGGCTTCACGCCATTGCGCGCCAGATTCTTGGCATCTTCGCCAGCTCCCTTGGGTGCCGAGATCACGATCTTGGGCGGCGTTCCCTTGCTCGGGTCGTTGACAAAGAGTTGGCTCCGTTTTAGGCGGATCTCGTCGGCGCGAATCTTACGCGTATCGACGATGTCCCCCGGCCGTAGCGACATCCGGTTCATCACCGTGCGCTGGCGGGTATGCGGCGCTTCGCCGTTGATGTCGACAAAGATCTGGCCGACGCGATAAACCTTGCCTTCTTCAATCTTGTAAACGATATCGAGCTGACCCGGCTCTTCGGTAAAGCGCGTGTCGGCTTGCACATCGCAATAGATATGCCCTTCGCCGCCGTAGGCGTCACGGATCATCATCAAGTCGGCATTGAGCTTGCCTTGGTCGAAGTATTCGTCGGCTTTGAGCAATGAACCTGCGAGCAGGTCCTGTTCCGAAAACTTTTCGTTGCCGAGCGTTTGCAGCTTGCGCAGCTTGTAGCGCGGACCTTCGTCGATCACGAAGCGTACGGTCACCCAGCCTTTTTCATCCGGATCGAGGATTCGGCTGACGCGGGCTTGAAAGAAGCCCAGGCTGCGGTAGTACGCCGTGAGTTTATCGACGTCAGACTCGATTTTCCGATTTTCGACATGTCCGCCAAAGATATACAGCAGCGGCGGCTTGGTTTCAATTTGCGTGCGCAACCGGGCGTCGGTAGCGATGGTGTTGCCTTCGAACTCCGTGTTCCAAACCGATTGCTGCAGCCCTTCGTTGATGATAAAGATCGCGCCTTTGTCCGTTGGCTTTGTTCCTTCGGCAGTCGTGACATAGGCCGAAGGATAGCCGTGGTCGTGGTAGTAGGTTTCCATCGTACGGCGGGCGTCTTCGATCTTGTTGGGATCCATGGCGTCGCCCACGACCAAGCCGCACTCTTTCTTGAGTTTGGTCTCTTTGATCCCTTCCATACCGATGAACTTGACGTAACGCAGCACCGGCTTTTCGACGACCTGGAACGTCACGAGCAGCCCGCCATTGACGTACTGATAGCGGGTCCGGACGTCGAGAAAACGGCGTGTGCCGTCGAGCGCGCGAACGTCGTCTTCGATCAGCTTGGGATCAAAGAGCGCCCCGGCGCGCGTGTTGAGCTTGGGAAGTTTGCCGACCTGCGTGACGCTGGAGTGTCCTTCGATGCGGACTTCGACCACGTTGACGGAGCCGGCTTCGGGAGTCGGGATATTGTTGGCTGGCGCAAGCTGCGAAGCGGCGCCTGCATTAAACGCATTCGCCCCGGGCACTTGCGGCGGCGGGGTATTGATTTGCTCGGGGAAAGCTTGATTTCCCGGCGGCGGCAGTTGTTCCGGAAACTGCGCGCGCAGCCGTGCGGACGTGCCTCCACTTGCCGCCCAGATGCATCCCAAGAGGAGCAATGCGAGCGTTTTCCAAGCGTGTCGTGCGTGGCGTCTTGCCATAGCCTATGGTTCCCGAGACCCTGTTCCAGCGGGGACTCTAACGATGCGTGCGAACATTTCCCGCGATCGAATCAAATGCGAAGGCCGCGCGCCAGATGCTTGCGCAGCTTTCCTCGCGCCCAATTCGGTTCGGGTTCGCAGGGTAAATACAAGAAAGACTCAAGTCGAGCAAGGTGACTTTCCGACAGGAGTCCGATTTCGCGGGCCGCTAGCGGGCAATTGTCGCTGCATAAAAATACGCCTTGCGTGGCCGGGTCTGACCAACGGGAAGACCCGGAAGGGTTGATGTTGAACTGAAATGATTTTCCAAGGTTCAACACCACCCCTTCCGGGTCCTCATGGTGTTTATTGAGCGGAGTACCGCGTGTTCGTCCCCGGCCACCCAAGCTCGTTCGATATCATTGCGCCCTCAAACTACCCCGCTTGGAAGTAGACCTCTTCGTACGGTTGAATAACGACGAAGCCGGTTCCTTCGAATTGCATTTGCAGCGACTCGCCGCTGCCGCGGCCGAAGAACGTCTTGAGCGATATGTCGGTCTTGATATTCGGCGTCACGCCCGCCGACCAGGCAATCGTCGCGTTGGGATCCGTAAAGACCGGCCGGCCGGGCGAAACCATGAGCGTGAGCGGATCATAATGCGACGTGATCGCGATCATGCCCGTACCCGAGAGCTTGACGTTGAAGAGTCCGCCGGCAAGCATGCCGGCGACCTTGCGGAGCATCTTGATGTCCCACTTGATCGCCGGTTCGAACGCCAGGAGATCGTTGCCGTTGACGAAGAGCTCTTCATTGTTGAGGTTCAGGATCGTGACTTTCTTGCCGGCGTCGGCGAGATAGACCTTGCCTTGGCCTTCGGCCTTGGTGAGTTGCGTTCCTTCGCCGGTGAGGGCCTTCTTGAAGAACTTGCCGATGCCGTGCTCGAGGATCCCTTCGCGCGTGAACTTGACATTGCCAAGGTACGCAACCATTGAACCTTTCTTGGTCCAGACCATGCCGTTCAGATTCACTTCGAGCAGCCGCGCTTGTTCGAGCTCGAAAAGTCCTTGGCCATGATCTTGCTCGCCCGATTGGCGGACGAATTCGCTGAGCGAGTAGCGCGCGGCGGGTGCTTGCGATGGCGCGGGTTTCGCCAGAGCCGCCGCGGGAGCAGCCGGCGCGTTGAACGGCGTTGGGACAGTGACGGCTTGCTGACACATCGGACACTTCATCCGCGCGCCGGCATACTTGTCCGCGACCGCAACCTGATGCCCGCACGCACACTTGACGGCAATGGCCATGACCCACCCCTTGGTAGTGATATGAAAGAAGAACGACCCAAGGGTACGTTAATCGAGGGGCGGGGCGAGGGGAAGAGTTTTTTTCGTAGGTTGGGCTTTAGCCTGAAAACGCGGAGCGTTCAGGGAGGGCATGTTTTTGATTCAAAGGATCGCCTGCAAGAGAGACCGATCCCGAAAGGGATCGGATCGTAGCCATAATCCGGGGGGCGTTGCAGAGCAACGCCCCCCGGTCAAAGATCGAAATGAAAAGAGCATCCCGGTAGGGATGCCAGCCGCGTTGTCATGGAGTGAGGCTGGCACCCCTGTCGGCAACGCCGTTAAGGATTTTACGCGGCGGTTTGTAGGAGCTTGAAGGCTCTTCGTTGTTCGCAGGTGGCTTTGAGGATTTTGGGTTTGGTGGCGGAGGGTGGTTCTTGGCAACAGGGCCTATAGCGAGCTTTCTTGGAGGTTTGTCGCTGGTAACGATCGCCAACGGCTAGCCGAAGTTGCATGCTGATTCGTTGCTGAGGCGGCGCGACTTCGGCATAGGTGCGCATCGCATGGCGCACCACGGCTAACGCCCCAGCCACGCTGCACAGTCGCGGAGGGCTCTGAACTTGAAGCTGTTCTTTGATTGCAAAGAGTTGAGCGATCCATAAGCCGATCAGCGACCAATCGAGTTCTGCCAACGCGTGCTGAGGAGTTCGGCTGCGGAGCTTGAGCGGCTGGCATCCCTGCCGGGATGCTTGATTTCATGGCGCAAAATAATCCGGTGGGCGTTGCTCTGCAACGGCCACCGGCTAATGGCTTTGATCCCTCCGGGATCCTATCAACACTGATCCTTTCAGGATCAAATAAAATGCAGTTCCTTCGATGATCTGATCCGTACTGATCCTTACGGAGATCATTATCGCCCTCGCTAACGCTACGGGCTATAAAAGTTACGCCTGGACCCGCTTCTTCTTCAGATTCTTCGGCTTGCGGCCATTGCGTGGCTCGCCGGAGCTGTCGAAAGATTTGCTTTCGTACGATTTGCTGCCGGCCATCTCCTGCAACCCGGCGCGGGAGATTTGCAGTTGATGCCCCAGGACGGTGACCTTTTTCAGGTTCTGCAGCATCGCCGCGGGCATGCCGACCAACAGATCGACCGTGCTGTGGTCGTCGTTGATCACGATCCGGCCGATGTTCGAGCTATCGAGGCCGGTCTCGTTGGCGATCGCGCCGACGATGTTGCCTGGCTGGACGCGATGTTGATGGCCGAGTTCGATGCGGAATGTTTCCATTGGCACGTCGCGACGGCGCGGAGCCGGTCCGCCTTCGCGGCTATTTGGTCCACGTTCGCGGCTATTGCGATCACGTGGATCGCCGCGATCCGAAGCGAAGCGCGAGGCACCGCCGACAAAATTCGCATCACCGAGGTCGTCCTTCACCAGCATCGATTGTTCACCCGCGGCCATGTACGCCAGCGCCGCGGCAATTTCTTGCGGCGTGGTTTCGGGATTCTCGCGTTGGTACTGCGTGACGAGCGATGTGAATTCGGCAATGCCGGGAGCTGCCATGGCGGCCGTCATCCGGTCATGGAACTTGCTGACGCGCATCTTGTTGACGTCGCGTTTCGTCGGGACGGTCATCGGTTCGATCTTCTGACGCGTCGCCATTTCGATCCGCTGCAGTTGGCGTTGTTCACGAGGATGCAAGAACAAAATCGTCTCGCCCGTGCGGCCAGCGCGGCCCGTGCGGCCGATGCGATGGACGTAGCTTTCGCTATCGAACGGCAGATCGTAGTTGATGACGTGGCTGATGCGTTGGACGTCGAGTCCGCGCGACGCGACGTCGGTGGCGATGATGATGTCGATCTTGCCAGCGCGCAGATTTTCGATGATCCGCTCGCGCAGACCCTGCGCGATGTCGCTGCTCAAGGCTGCGGCGCGATAGCCGTGACCACCCAGGAAATCGGCCAGGAGCGGGGCCATTGTCTTGGTCTTCACAAAGACGAGGACGGCATCGATCGGTTCGGCTTCAAGCACGCGGGCGAGGGCCGCTTGTTTTTGCTGCGGTCCGACGACCAGGTAACGCTGGCGCACTGTGTCGGCCGTTGTCGTCTTTTGCTTGATCGTGACTTGCGCCGGGTTACGCAGATGTTTGTTGGCGATGCGGCGAATCGTGTCGGGCATTGTTGCCGAGAAGAGCGCGATCTGGCGCTCGGCCGGCGATTGCGTCAGGATCCACTCGACGTCTTCGGCAAAGCCCATCCGCAACATTTCGTCGGCTTCGTCGAGGACGAGCGCTTGCAGCCCATCGAGCTTCAACGAACCGCGGCGGATGTGATCCATCACGCGGCCGGGTGTGCCGACGACGATCTGCGCGCCGCGATCAAGGGCCCGGAACTGTGCCGTGTAATCCGAACCGCCGTAGATCGGCACGACGCGCACGCCGCCCTTGTTATTCGAACAGAGTCCGCCGGCATATTTCTCGCACGCTTCGGCAACCTGAATCGCCAGTTCGCGCGTCGGGCAGAGGATCAAGACCTGCGTCGCGCGGTCGGCCACGTTGAGCCGTTCAATCAACGGAATCGCAAACGCGGCCGTCTTGCCCGTGCCCGTTTGAGCTTGGCCGAGGACATCGCGGCCTTCGAGCAGCAGCGGAATCGTGCGGGCTTGGATCGGCGTGGCGGTGACGTAACCCGACTTGGCGAGCGCGGCTTGCATCGTGTCGCTGAGCGACATCTCGGTGAAGAGCGTTTCATCGCCGGATTTCGGCGCGGCAACCTTTGCCGCAGGAGCCTCTGCGACAACTTCGGCCACAGGAGCATCTTCAGCGACTTCTTCAATAACGAAAACTTCAGCGACAGGAGCCGCGGCGTTCACTTCTTCCGAAGTTACAACTTCGACTTCAGCAACAACATTCGTGTCTTCCACGGACTCCACAACTTCAGACGAAAACTCGGACATGAATCAAACAACCTTCGAAAAACGAAAACAGGAGCGCGGACAGGAGTCCACGCAAAAATGGCTTGGTCAACGAACGTCGTCGCACTACGGCGCGTGTTCGGGATATCGACGAAATATTCGTGACACTGAAAAACAGTGAGACGTCCGCTGGGCAAACCAAAGGGACTGCACGAAGCTAGGCCGAATGAAGCGAGCCGCCGGATTTCTCCAGTTTTGTCTATTTGCTGACCGAGAAGTTTGCCAGGAACGTTCTCTGTGAGAACTCTCCCTTGCTTACGCTGCGGGCTGCTAAAGACGGTGGCTCGACACACCAAATGTTCAAATGCCGCGGGTATTGTTCAGAAACCGCACACGGCGTCGGATCTTCGAGTAATAGAAGATCGCTCTGAAACTGGCCCTAAATGCATTGAATGCACAGGGTTATTGTAGAGGATTGGCGGGTGAATGGATAGGGGCCTCCAATCAAATGCTTTTGGCCAGTTCGTGGATTCTTAACACAGTTGCTCTCTGCGGTTTAAGATACGACCTGACTCCTCCTAAGAGAAAAATTGCCGCTATCCCGAGTACGATCGCCGTAACTGCGGGAGTTCCCATATAAGCAAGTATCTTTTCGAAGAGATTTTTCCAACCAGCACGAAAACCAGTATGCTGCGGATCAGGTACAGCAATCGTTGACAGGTGAATAAACAACCCTCCGAATAAAATCGTAACGAACAGGTTCGCTACGTTCGTATGGATGGGACCTCGCGAAGACAGCAACCCTTTTTGGGGAATTACCGAATGAGCAACTTGTTCCTGGATCGCGTAAAAGATTTGAGAATGAGCTTGGCTAGTCTGACAACTAATAAAGTACGGCTTTGCCGAATCTCGATGAATCTCTAAAACAGCGATCTCATGTCCTAATTTTAGTTCTTGAATCTCTGCAAGCGGTATGGTGGTTCCACCGTTGAAGACTTCTGCCGCCGGTGTTCCGTTTCGTAGAGCACCAAGAATTTTATTCTTCCCGTCTTCTGTTCTGATCTTGGGATAAACGTACAGTGCATCCTGCGTGAGTTGTGCGACGTAGTAGCGCGAAAACATTCCGCTTCCATTTTTCCATTCCCAAGTTTTGGAAACTGTTTCTGCTTGCGGATTCCTGTCACTCGTTGGCATCATTCGATACCCCCTTTCAGGATTGCAAAAAACTTCGCCTCACTTCACCGTCTTAATCGCCTTGCGAATCTCGTCCAGCTCGCCTTTCAATTTCTCATTATCTTTCTTGAGCGTCGAAAGTTCCTTGCGCATTTCCATCAACTCCGCCGGCACGCCGGGTTTGGTTTCGCGCAGTTGATCGAGAGCTTGCTTTGCTGACTTGGCGACACGCTGTTCCGGCGAATCGACGAGCGGTTCCAGCGAGCCCTCAGCGATCGGATCACGCAGCAGTCCCAGGCCCGCGATCGCTCCCATGCGCACGAACATTTGCGGATGATTCAAGTAACCCAAGAGAAAATCGCGGACGTCGGCTTTGTTCTCGAGTGTGCTGGCGATTTGGCCGAGGGCTTCGAGTCCGCTGCCTAACCCTTTTGGTGTGAAGCGCGGCGCGTGTTTGGTCAAAGCGTCCATCAATTGCCGCTTGTAGACCGGATCGCGTTGTTGCTTCATCGCCGCGATGGCCGCGTCGGCCAGCTCGTTGCGAAACGATTCGGACTCCAGGTACTTCACGAGCGCGGCTTGCGATTCGGCGGTTGGAAAGCGGCCCCACGCCTTGATCGCGGCCGCTTTGATCGCCGGATTCTTTTCCGCGGCGAGGACCTCGGGGATCAGCTTCGCGGTTCGCTCGGAATAGCGGGCCGTCATCTTCTCGACCACGGCGAGGCGGACACGCGCATCGGGTTGGGACTTCCAACTTGCTTCGAGTGCCAAATTCGCCGCTTCGGATTCGTGCTTCGCCAACGCCTCGGCCGCGGTGATGCGCACGCCGAAGAACGGACCGTTGTTCAAGGCGTGCTCCAACAACTTGACCGATTCATGCGTCTTGCGGCCGCCGAGCGCCTTGCAAGCCAGCAAACGCCCCATCATGTCCGCTGGGTTTTGTACTTGCGCCTTGAGCAGCTCATCGGACAATTCGAACGTCACGTCAGCCAGAATCGTGTACTCGGGATCGAAGCGCACGATGCGCGGCTTCGCCGGAAGCGGAAAATAGAAATCTTCCTTGGCTTTGCTGACGGTGATCGGCTGATCGATCACACGATCCTTGTTTTTGTCTTCCTCTTTGCCGGCAACCACAAACCGCAGCGTGGCGGGGAAATCGAACAGCAGTACTTTCTCGTCCACAGGCTGCGTTTGTTCGATGGTCACCTTGGCCAGTTGTTCTTCGGGCAGCCACTTGTAGGTAATTTTCAGATCGGGGTGCCGCGGGCGATAGAGCCATTGCTCGAAGAAGTGATCCATCGACCGCCCGCTTTGCTCCTCGAAGACCTCGCGCAAATCATCGCTGACGACACTCGTGAGCGCGTGTTTTTCGAGATACGCCTTGATGCACTTGCGGTACAAGTCGGGGCCGAGTTGGCTGCGGAGCATGTGCAGCACCCAGCTTCCCTTGGGATACGAGCGATAGTCGAACTGCTCCATCGCGTTTTTGTAGCCCTTGTAGACGATCGGTTTTTTGTCGTCTTTTTTAATCAAAATCTTCTGTGTTGCGTCGCGATAGAGGCCGTACTGCAGCATCTCGTGACCATGCGCGTGGCCCAGATACAGATGCGTGTAATAGGTGGCGAAGCCTTCGTTTAGCCAGAGATGGCTCCAATCCTTGCATGTGACATAGTCGCCGAACCACTGATGCGCCATCTCGTGCGCGTCCAGCGATTGCGTCGTGCGAATGTTCTCGGTCTCTTTGGCGAAGATCGTGTTCGAAGTGAGTGTCGTCTGTGACGTGTTTTCCATTCCGCCGGCGGTGAAATCGAGCACCGTCACTTGATCATACTTCGGCCACGGAAACGGCACGCCGATTTCTTTCTCAAAGAAGGCCATGATCTTGTCCGTATCACGAAACGAATTCGCGGCATGCTCCGCCAACGATGGCTGCGAGTAGAACCCGAGCGGAATGTTGCGATGCTGTTTTTCGAGCTTCGCGAATTTCCCCGCCACGAGCGTAATGAGGTAATTCGGATGCGTTTTATCTTGCCGCCAGTGGACGACCTTGAGGCCCTGCGCATCCTCGGTTTCGCCTACGAGCCGGCCATTGCTGAGAACGGTCAACTCTTTGGGGACGTGGCAGAGGACTTCGGTCGTGGAGCGTTCGTTCGGGTAATCGAAACAAGGAAACCAATGCGGGGATTCGTGCGATTCACCCTGCGTCCAGAGATGCAAATCGCCCGCCGGATAGCCTTGCTCCGGCGTCCGAAAATATAAACCGGCGACTGGCTGCGCCGTGTACTCGATGTGGAGTACGACGACCTGACCGACGGGGATCGGCTCGGCGAAGACGAGTTGGAGTTCCTTGCGCGTGACGTTGGTGTCTTTGAGCTTGGCCCCTTCGCAGCGCACGTTCTTGAGCGAGATGTCAAACGCATCGAGCGTGAGCGAACTCACCGGCTTAGATATCGGCTTCACGGTAATACTAGCAGTGCCGCTCACCGTCCGCTTGGCGAAATCAGGCGTGACGTCGAGCTTGATGTGCTGCACATCGACTTTGCGATCGGGCGCAAATTGCAGATCGCCCTGCAGTTCGCGGCCCAGCATCAAGTTTTGCGATTCCCGGCCTTCGCAAAACCGACAGTGGCAGAGTTCCTCTTCGGCCGAACTTATCCGCACCGCGCTGCATAATGCCATAACGAAGAGCAGGAACGGCAATGCTTGTTTCATGAAATTGATTCCGCGAAGATTACTCAGTGGTGATCGTGATAATTCTCAGCACTGAGAATAATCTCGCGGCGAAGGGGCGTCAATTTTTCTTTCTATTTGTGCTTCGGCAATCACCTAAGGATGGACAATCCATCCGTAGGCTTGAGTTGGCGCTGAACACGTTTCGCTACAATTCTAGCGGAAACTATGTAGCGGGCTTTTCTTAATGCGTATGCAAAAGTAGATCGTAACTCGACCGCGTTTCGCCGTTCTTGAACGTCACGCCGGCGGGTGAAAACGAAATCTGATCGGCATGAACGGAGTCACGCTGATATTCGCATGACAATGCGATGATGCCGTGTTCGGCCAACGGCTTCACTTCGCCGGCATCGGCGATGCCGTTGCTGTTGGCGTCTTGCCACAGGGCGAGGTACTTCAATTCGCCGTCAGCCAGTTTGCCATCCTGGTTGTTGTCGAGCGAACGCATCGCTTCGTAGCCGTTGTCCCAGAAGCACCAGAACGTGACGTTGCCAAAGAGTTGCAGCGCCGACTCCGGTTTGCCCGTGCCGCGTTGATCGTAGACCAACCACGCCGCGTTCGGTTTGATCCAGGTCCAGGTTTGCGGCAAGCCCGTGCCGTCGACGTCGAAGGAAACACGCGCCGCACGGTCTTCGATTTCACTGGCCGTGAGATTCGCTTGCAACGGAATTGCGATCGGCGTGACGGCGCGGGGTTTCTTGTTGAGGATGGCGATCCGTTCGTCGATCAGGTCGATTTCGGCTTTGTCTTTTTGTGCATCGAGCAGCGGTTTCAAGTAGCCGCCGGCTTCGGCGACGATCCATTTCGGATCGAGACCGCCCCGCGAGTCTTTTTCTTTTTCCCAACCTTGTTCGATCGCCTTGCGGTACTCTTTGATCGCTTCGTCTTTCTTGCCCGTCTGCTCCAGGCACCACGCGTAGCCCAACTGCGCCGGCAGCATCGCCGGATCGAGTTCGAGGGCCTTGGTGTACTCCTTGATCGCCAGTTCGAGCTGCGCGGCGGCGGCCTTTTGCTTTTCGGCGTCGTCGGTTTTCACCACGTTGAACGGCAAGTGCTTCGGCCCGTAGCCGAACCAAGCCCCTTGCGCTTCCTTGCCCGATTGAATCTGTGTCTTGTCCGTTTTCGCGGCATAGGCCATCGCATGTACGCGGGCCAAGTTGAACCGGACCTTGGCATCCTTCGGATTCTTCTCGGCCAGTTCGGTCAGGTTCTTGACCAGCCGCTCGATGGGGATTTCTTCGAGCATCGGGCGGGCGTAGCGTGCTTCGAGCGAGGTCGATGTCGCGGCAACAAGGCCAAGGACCAAAACGCAAGCGAGGGAAAGACGTTGAGCGAACATGAATAACTTCTCAAGGGGGCGATAGGAGTTGCTGCGATGGATCGAAGTGGCTTTGACGCGGCGGCTTCCGAAAAGTTCCACAGACCTCAGGAAATTGCACAAACAATCCGGCTTAGCGCTATCGTTATTTCACTCCATGATGATACCGCGTCCCGCGCGCCGCGTGCAATGAATTCGTTGAATTTCCACGGTGCGAAGAAATTGCTCGGGGCTAATCTCGCAGCGCGACTCCTATGAATTTAGGTCCGGAGGACCGCCATGATTAAGCCCAGGCCGTGAGGCCTGGGAAAGATTCGAAATCTCATTTGTAGGTCCGGAGGACCGGCACGAGTGTCGGCCTTCCAGGCCTTTTGTATTTGAATTTACCCACACCCAGGCCTCACGGCCTGGGCTTAAATATTCCGGTCCTCCGGACTTATGAAAATCCAGAGTGACTGGTTGTCTGCAATTTGAAATTGGGCTTGGCCCTAAGCCTTCGTCGCCCGAGCCTCGACGCCGTTATAGCCTCGATGAACGTCGATGTCGGTGAGCCCCGCTTCTTCGTGCCAGCGGCGAAACCCCGCCACGGTCTGCGGTTGGTCGTACTGCGGCGAGAACCAATCGAATGTGTCGAGTTCGGCCCACTCGCGCTGCGTGGCGTCGTCGGCGTCGAGGTAATCGGAGCGGTCGGCGATCAAACGCGAGATGGCTTTCTGGCCCACGCGATTGCCGCGCACGAGTTTGGCCAGCGGCCACCAGAAGCCGACGTACTTGCGCGTGAAATTGTAGAGCCGTTCGGGATCACGCCCGGCGGTGAACAGCCGCATGTAATATTTGACGTGCAGCGCATTGAGCCAGGTGCTGAGATAGATATCGGTCGCCAGCTTGCCGCCGGGTTTGAGCATCGGCGGCAGGGCGAGAAACGATTTCTTCGGATCAGGCGTGTGCTGTAGGACGCCGAAGCAGTAGACCTTGTCAAACGTGCCGTGCGCGAACGGCATCTCGTAGAGGCTTGCTTGCACCAAGAGTAGATTCGGATGCACGCCGTTGAGTTCGTAGTTCGCATCCACGGCGTTCGAGTAATCGAACGAGACGACCGTCGCGCCGGTTTCGAGCGCATGCGGCGTGAACCGGCCGGCGCCGCTGCCCGCTTCGAGCATCAACTCGCCCGCTAATTCGTTTCCCCAACGGGTCTCCTTGGCGAAGCGCTCGGCGCTGATTTTCTTGCCGGAGTGGGCGTCGGCTTGCGTTTTCTTGAAGAGATTCCACTGAAAGCCAAAGGAGTTCGCGTAATTTTCCGCCGGCACGAAGCGCGGAATAAAATTGCGGATGGGGTATTCGTTTCCGGAGTCGGATTCGACTAGCCGGCCGGTTTGAATCTGTTCGCCGGAGTATTCCGCATCGTGCAACGTCAGCGGTTTGAGTGTTCGCGGGCAGACGAGGAGCGAGAGATGTTGCGGATGCATCGGGGCAGAGCAAAAGACGTCGAAGCAAACTTGAAGAAGCTAAAGCGTAGTTGAATTCGGTGGCGAAGGCAAAAGAGGGGAAAATGTTCCAGTTTATTGTGCTGCATGCACCGTAGCCAAGCTCGTAAGAGCTTGGATCGTTGCGCGTGGCAGACGCATCCAAGGTCTTGCGACCTTGGCTACAAGAGTGCGCCGCGGGCTTTCATTACTTCTTAATATCAAACTTGCCGCGGTCCGAAAGAATCACCTGGATCGTTTGCTGTTCGCCTTTGCGCCAAATGACAACCGGGACTTGCTTTGCCACTTCGGTTAGGCCAATGAGACTGACCAGGTGCGTGTCGTTGTCGATCGGGAGGCCGTTGAATTGCAGGATCACATCGTCCAATAAGAACTTCGCCTCTTCGGCGGGCGACTTCGCCGTGACGCCGAGCACCCGCGCGCCCATCACGCGCGGCAGGCCGAGTTTCGCGGCCACGGCCGCGGTGAATTTGTGATCGAGCGTCACGCCGAGGTAGCCGCGCGCGACGACCCCCTTTTCGATCAACTGCCGCCCGATGTGGAGGACGATGTTGCTGGGGATGGCAAAGCCGATCCCTTCGCCGCCGCCGGATTGGCTGGCAATGGCCGTGTTCATGCCGATGATTTCGCCGCGCAGGTTCACCAACGGCCCGCCCGAATTGCCGGGGTTGATCGCGGCGTCGGTTTGGATGAAGTCCTGGATATCGACCTCTTCGTTGAGGTCCAGATCGCGGCGGCCTTTGGCGCTGACGATGCCGAGCGTCACCGATTGCGTCAGATTGAACGGGCTGCCAATTGCCAAAACAAAGTCGGCGATCTCGACGCGATCACTATCGCCGAACCGCGCAGCGACCAGTTTCTCTTCCGCGACCTCGAGGATCGCGATGTCGGTACTCTTGTCCGATTCGATTCTCTTCGGCGCGATGATCCGGCCGTCGTGCAACTTGCAGCGCATATGCCCCACCGCCGATTCACGAATCACATGGCGATTGGTGATGACGTAGAACTTGTTTTGATGTTCGACCAAAAAGCCCGAGCCGGTTTCTTCGGCGTTGCGGCGCGGGCGGCCGGCCGCATCGAGTTTGTCGGCTTCGATGTGGACGACCGAAGGCTTCACCAGAGACGAGCAGCGTTTCAGGACGAGCATCGCCTTTTCGAACGCTTCGGCTTCCTTGGCCAACTCGGCAAATTGCCGGTCGCGTTCCGCCGGACTTTGCGGCGTCTCGGCCAACTGCGCGTAGAGAGTGCCGCCAAGTGCCAGCACGAGCATAAAACAACCAACCCAGCGGCAACCGAGATCCATCATGGAAGCGCAGTCCTTGACGAGCAGAGCATCAACGGGAAAGCCCCTAGTTTAGCGGAAGGGCGAGGGAATGATGAGAGGATTTTTTGTCGCACTCGCGGCTTTCTTTTAGCCCCCGGTCAATGACCGGGGGAGTAAGACGCCGAACCTGCACAGATGTTGAACCAATTACACGGCGCGAGTTTGTAGTCAATCCTTGCTCTTGCTCAATGTCCCTCCCCCCGTCATTGACGGGGGGCTAAAAGGGCAAATGAAAAAAGCCCCGGGTGGAATCCACTCGGGGCTTAATGCGTACGGTGTCACCCGGTCGAATATTGGTTAGCCAACGTCGATTTCGAGATCGTTGAGGCTGACATCGCTGTCGCCGCCGGTGTCGAAGATCCGGCTGAAATCGCTATCGCCGCTGACGTAGTCACCGCTTTTCTCGGCTTCGCGTTGGCATTCGATGCAGAGCGTCGCGTAGGGCAGGGCATTGAGCCGGGCCATCGGAATCTTGCAATCACAGCCTTCGCAAATGCCGTACTTGCCGGCGCGAATTTGTTCCAAAGCCGCTTCGATCCGGGCGAGTTCCCGGCTTTCGACTTCGGCCAACTGGGAGCTGATCTCGTCCTGTGCCGAGTCAAGCGCCGCATCGATGACGTCGCCGCTGGATTGGTTGCGGAGTTCCTTGAGCAAGCTCAAGTCGCCCGCCAAGGCGCTGCGCAACGCATCGCGGCGTTTCAGCAAAATCGTCTTCATCGGTAGCAAGGCATCTTTGCGGGACATGGTTTCACCTCGGCGGAAGTCGGACCAATTTAGTTGTTAAGCGTCCTGCTCAACCTCCAACACTTTGTAAGGAAGGCCGAACATCAAAAAATTTTGCTGTTCACAGTCGGACTGTGTGTTGGTGTGCGAGTGTGGTTCCTCCGGTTGGGCCGGAATCACCCCTGGCTCTGTTCCTGCTGAAACGTGTTCGCTCGCGGCTCGGCTTCCATGCAAGCGGGGCCTGCGGGAGACTCGATTCAGCAACCGAACTCTAGTACGCAATCGCCAGACCCCGGGTCGCAGATGGGAGGAATATTTCGCAAAATTGCTAAAGTTTCCCGCCTGCGACGGATTCCAACGACCTTGCGGCTTGTGGCAACGACACAATGTCAGATTCGTGACAAAAATCACGAACCCGGAATCATGTTTCGCAGCCCATGGTTATGTTCCTTACTAAGCGTAAACCGAGAAGGTTTGTTAACTCAGTAACTCACAAATTCCGCGGGAGACTTCAAAGCCTTTCCCTCGGCCCCCTAATGATCGGCAAGAGCGGGTTTAACGATTGACCCGAAGTTGACGATTTCGGCAAAATTTGCCGATTCGTCGGACTGGGGGGAATTTGCGGGCAAAAACTGCGATTTCCCTCTGTTATTCCGCTTTCAATTGCATGGTTTGTAAGAGCAAATTTCTTTGGGAAAGTTCGCCCGATGAGGCGAATCGATTCAAGCTTGCGGCAATTTTTTCCGCATGTGGCGATTTTGCAGCAAATTCTTTGACTAGGTGTTTCCCGTAGGCTACATCCCCCTAGGGCTTTTCGTGGGCTGCCGTCGCTGCGTTGCGCAATCATGCCAACGTTGCGGGGAGCCGCGAGGATCTACAGTCTGCTGCTGATCGTTCCGTTTTGGAACGGACCAGTAGAACGACACGGAATCGCCGTTCGCGACAAGGATTGATTAGGTATGAAGACTCCGACAACACAACGTGAATCCCGACACACCACACCCCCCGCCGCTCCCGGCGAACTGGTGCTCAAGATTCACGGCGGCACCTGGCATGGGCGAATCGTGCGGCTCGCCGCGCTACGCTGCACACTCGGCTCCGGTCCGCAATGCTCGCTACGGATGCGGCTGCCGGGTCTTGCGCCGCTGGTCTGCGAAATCGATCGTACGGCCGAACCGGCGATGCTTCGCTGCTGGGCCGCGGGAGTATTGTTGAACGGACAACCTTGCCAGCAAGCGCTCCTAAATATCGGCGACCGGCTGAGTTTGGCCGGGATGGACTTCGAAATCCTCGGCGGGATTGCCGCGGCGTTGCCCTGGGCCGGCGGCTTGCCCGATCAGTTGGCGAAGCCGGCGAAGAAGAAACATCCAAAAACAACGACAAAACCCGAAACAAAAAACCCGGCTGCACTCAGCCCCTCGTTCGAATTGCCGCGGTCTTCGAAGAAGGATCGTCTGCGGAAGAAGTCGGAGCAGCGGCGAAGCAGCGATCTACAAAACACGCCCGCTCCTGTCGCGAAGTCTCTGCGGAATAAGGAACGAAGCAACAGGGAACTGAGCAACAAGCAACTGCCGGAACAGTTCACGCTGCCTCAGCTTCCTAAAGTCCCCGGCAAGCGAAAGAAATCCAAGTCGCCCGAGGCCCTGCGCGAAAAATACCTGCGGCTGCGGGAAAAGCTGCGCACGCAGCAAACCGAACTCGAACAGCGCACGGCGGAACTAACCGCGAACCAAACCAAGCTGGCCGAGCGGCAGGAGAAGCTCAATGCCCGCCGAGCGATCCTCGAAGCGCGCAAGACGGATCTCAAATCCACGGCGGCAAAGCTCGCTGGCGAAACGACGGAGCTACAAGCCCAGCGCGAAGAACTGCTCGCCGAGCAGACGAAACTCCGCACGCAGTTCGAGGCCTTGCAAACCGATCAAGCAGCCTTGCAGACAGAACGCGGGTTGCTCGCCAAGCAGCAAGGCGAACTTGCCGCTGAACAAACGGCATTGCTAGCCCAACGCGAACTCCAGCTAACGCAACAATCGGACCTGCTCCAGCAGCAAGAGTCACTTCGCACGCAGCTCGATGACCTTCGCGCGGATCAAGAAACGTTGCAATCCGAACAAGAGCTTCTGGCGAAGCAACGCGAAGCGCTGCAACTCGAACAAACGGCGTTGCAAACTCAACAGGCCGCGCTGCAAGCTCGGGAAGAAACTCTCGGGGTTCAAGAAGAGCAACTCCGTCAGCAGCATGAACAACTCCGTTCGCAGCAACTTCAACTGCGCTCGGAATTGGATCACGCGCAAGTGCGGCATGCGCAGTTGGACCAAACCCGTGGTGAACTCGACCGCCATGAGCAGCAGCTCCGCCAACGTGAAGAGCGACTGACGCAAGAGCACGAACGGCTCAACACGGAACTGACAGAACTGCACAACGAGCAACGCGAATTGGCCACCAGCCGGCAGCAACTGCTCCGCGGCCACGAAAAGTTCCGCGAAGCCCAAGCCGAGCACGAAGAAGCACTCAAGAACCTGCAACTGGAACGCCAAAACGTCGAAGCGGCTCGCAACGACGTCCAAAGCGCTCGGGCCGAGCTGTCGCTCGAGCAACAGCGCCTCCAAAGCGAACGCCAGCAGCAAGAAACCGAATTGCTGCGGGCCAAACAAGAACTTGAACTGCGCCTCAATGAGCACACCGCGGCTTGCGCAGCGCTGGCCCAGGACCAGTCCAGACTAGCTCTTGCGAAGCAGGAACTGAATGCCGCGAAGCAAGAATTGAATGCGGCGAAGCTAGAGCTGGATGATGCCCAGTTTGAGTTGGAGAAGGCCAAGCAAGAGTTGGCCGCGCGCGATGCCGCTTGGCAGAGTGAACGCGCCGCGTGGGATGCCCAATGCGCGGCGATCAAAGCCGAGCAAAATCGCATCTCGCTGCAACTCGCCGACGCGGAAACCAATCTGACCGAACGCGAAGCCGACATCCTCGCCCGCGAGGAAGATGTCGCCGCGCGCGAAACAGACGTCGCCGCGCAGCAAGCCGAGCTGACCCATGAGTTGGCCGAAGTCGAAGAAGAGCGCCGAGTGCTGGAAGCCGCGACGGCGCGGCTGGCTTGCGAGCAGATGGATCTCGAGGAAGCGCGCACGGACTTCCGCGACCATGCCGAAGAGCTCGAGAGGAACATCGCCAAGTTCGCCGAAGACCGCGCGAATTTCGACGCGCAGCGCGCCGCCTTGGAACGCTTGCTGCACGATCAACGAGACAGCCTAGCAACGGACCGGAGCAACTTCGTGCGGCTTCGCGACAGCTACCTCGAAGAACGCAGCCGTTGGCAAAAAACCAAGTCCCGCACCGAACACGACTGGGTTCAAAAGTACCACAACTTCGAACAGCGTGAATCGCAACTGCAAATCGAGGGCGAGCGGCTGCGGATCATGTTGGCGACGATCGCGCAGCAAGAGCAACAACTGGCCGCGTCCAAGGAAGACCTGCAACAGCGCCGCAACGAGACGGCGCTTGCCATTCGCAACCTCGAAGATCAACAAAGCGCGTGGACCCAGCAGCAAAAGGATTGGGAACGCCGCGAATCGGAATTTATCGCCGAACAAAAGCGGCTGGATAGCTGCCGCGCGGCGTTTCAGACTGAACGCGAAAAATGGGAATGCCAGCAAGCCGCCTGGCAAGACGAACGCCAAAAACTCGGCCGCGAACGGGCCGACATCGAACGCGAACGCAAGTCGGTCCATCAAGAGCGGGCCGATTGGGATCGCATCCGCGCCTCGCAACTGGCGCAAGCTAGCTTGATGGCCGAACTGCCGTCGCCCGAAGAAATCCAACAGCGGGAAACGTCGCTCAACCAACAAGCGGCGGAACTCTCGGCGTGGCGCGATCAATTGCGGACCTCGCAGCAAGAATACGACACGCAACGCGCCGAATGGCAGGCGCAATTCAGCGCGGCCCAAGCCGACTTGGATCGGATCAATGGCGAACGCGCGGAGTTTCAACGCCAATTGAGCATGCAGCAAAGCGAGCGCGAACGCCTGGAACAACTCCAAGGCGAACTCGACGAGCTGCGCCGTCACTTGCATTCGCAACGCAATGACAACGAAGCCCGGGCCCAGGATGTCGTGGCTCGCGAATCGAACTTGCTCCCGCGGGAACTGGAAATTCGCCAAGCCGGCGAACAACTGGCCCAGCGCGAAGCGCAGCTCGCGATGGAACGGGCTGGCTATGAAATGCAGCGCGTCAAACAGCAAGAACTGACGAAGCAACTCGCCTCCCAGCGTGCCGAGCTCGATCGCCGGATGATGCCGCAGGGCGAACAGCTCGAAGCGTACGAACGCTTGCAGCAAGAACTGGAACAAGAGCGCCAAGCGACAAGCCAACTGCGCGGCGAACTCGAAACGCTGCGGCAATACCCGGAAGCGGCGAGCTACACGAGCAACGATCCACACGTCGGTCAAAACGATGAACGCGTCGCCCAATTGGAAGCCGAACTGGCCCAAGTGCGCGAAGACCTGATGGTGCAACTCGCGGCGAATGAACAAGAACGCGAACAACTGGCCAGCGAGCACGCTGCGTTGGAGCAAGCCCGCGCGAACTTGCAGCACCTGCCCGGCAAGCAGCAGATCGTCGAAACCGATGCTGACCAAGACGTCGCTTCTGAAGAATCCACGGCTGAACTTTCGTCAACGGTTGACGAGGAACTCGAATCCGAGTCTGAAGCGCAAGAATTCGCTGCCACGACAGGAGAGCCGACGAACGAGCTCGAGAACACGGACACGACGAACGATGCAGATGACACGGTTGCGGCAGAAACAGAAATCAGCGCTGCCGAAGAACAGCCTGCTGGCGACGAAGATCAAATCTACGCCCGCTTGCGTGCTCTGACCGCCGGCAAGGATCCGGCCGAAGAAAAGCCGCGCGACCAACGCTCGAGCCTGCGGGCGAGCTTCTTCAAAGGCGAGGAAGAAACGGCTGATGATTCGGCGAATGCCGACGCAGAACTCGACCAAACCGAAGATGCCGAGCCAGGGAAGCAACCGTCGCCGGCCAAGAGCTACCTGCCGACGAACATTGACGAAGACGAAGAAGAGTCTGAGCCAACTCCGGCTCCCGCCGCCGCGCGCCCCGCGCCGGCTCCGAAAGCCCACGAAGGCGAAGACGAATCGATCGACGACTACATGGCGCGCCTGCTAAATCGGATGCGCGGTTCGGCCGATGGCGAAGGCAAGATCAGCAACCAAAACCACTCCGGCAAGGATCAGCACGCTAAAGAAAAACAGAAGCGTGCGGAGCAAGCACTCCGCGACGCGGCCGACGAAAAACCGGCCAAACCGAAACGCGAATACGTCCGCACCGAAGCGCCGGAAAAGAAAGCCGATCTCGCCGCGATGCGGGAACTGGCCAACTCGACCGCCCGCACGGCCGTACAAACCAGCCGCAGCAAGGTCGCCGCGAGCCAAGCCCTGAATAAGCTGATTGTCGGTGGCGGCGGCATGGCCGTGTGTGCCGGAGCGCTGATGTTCCTCGGCGAAGAAGAATCGCTGTACCAAATGCTCGCCGGCGGCGGCATGCTCCTCTCGCTGTTGTGGCTGGTCTATGGGCTGTACCTTTCGCGGGACATGCTCTTTGCCACGGCGAAGCGGGAACTGGTGCTGGCCCCGCCTGCTGCTGAAGCGAATGAAACCGAATCTGTTGCTAGCGAAACGAGTGAAAATCAAAATGTCGCCAAACCCGAGACGTCAGAACCGGTCGAAGCCAGCTAGCACGTTGTGACTGCAAGTTTGAAAACCAAAGCCGCTGGAGCAATCCAGCGGCTTTTTTCATTGCTTGTCACGAGAAGTGCTCGGCTGCGCAAACAAAACGCTCCTCTTCGAGTCGCCGCTAAACGAGTTATTCAAGTCAATCTACTGTTAAACAAGGCAAACTGCGGTTCGTTTGCCGAGCTTGCCGAAGAATCCGGATTTCCGGGATGTGCTGGACGATGAAACCTTGCAAGGGAATGTCCGCCGCTCGCGCGGGTTCCCGGCTTCTTCTTTGCACGTGGGTGAAACTGGTGACTTGCACTTTCAACATACCGCTTGGAACAATCGCTTGGCGCGTGGCCGACGGCTTGATCCTGTTTGTGATCTGCGCGCTGTGTGCCCGCGGCGCGGAGCCGATGCCGTACATTCCGTGGCTGCCGCCGCCGCCAGGACCTTGCGATACGAAAACGTTCATCACCGAGACACCGCAGTTCGACCCCAACATGGTCACGCCGCCGGGTCTCAACGCGGCTTATACTCCGACGACTTACAACAACCAAAACACCGCTGGCTCGAACACTGGAACGAACACCGGGTCGAACACCGGCACCATCGGCTCGGGCTATAGCTCCGGTTGGGGCAACACGGTCGTCGAACGGGATCGTTCGGGCGAAGTCGTCGGCAACCCCGTCGTCTCCAGCGGGACGCTCAGCTCGCCTGTCGGCGCGGTGCAGAATCAATGGCTCGATGACAAACAACTAACACATCAGTGGGCTCCGCCCAAGGTCGACGCGATGTTTCTAAACGCGGGGCATAACTGCGTGGATCCGTCGTTCTGTCCGCACCCGCCGCCGACTTATCCGCCGTTCGGCGTCGAAATCGATGGGCTCATGCTGCATCGCAACCGCGCGAACTGGCCCGCGTATAACAACGCGTTTGGCATTGTTCCTACGAGCGGCGATCAGGTCGACTTGGGGACCGGCGGCCGGGTGCGCTTGGTCTTTCTCGGCATCGATCACCATGATTTCGAGGTGCTGTTTTACGGGACCGATTCCTGGGACGCGACACAGACTTTTACCAACATCCTGGGTAACGACGATTCCGTTCACTTCCGGTCGCAACTGTTTAACTGGGAAGTCAACTTCCGCCGGCGCGATTGCGATTACCAGTGGCTCACCTATCTCTACGGGGTCCGCTTCATCGAATTCTCCGAAGACTTCGAGCGCTCGACCACCCTCGGCGGCGTGGGGCTGACGTCCACGAATGTCGGCGCGGATAATTATTTGTACGGAGCGCAGATCGGCGTCGAGTTGCTCCTCTGGCAGCCGTGCGAAAGTTTGAAGTTCGAAGCTTTTACCAAGCAAGGCGTCTACATGAACAACGCCACGAACATGGTGACGTACTCGGTGCTCGACATCAACCTGCCTAACAGCGCCAGGCATTCCTTCGACCCCTGTTCCTATGTGGGCGAAATGGGACTCAATGTGACGTGGAATCTGCATCGTCAATTCGGAATCCACGCCGGCTATCAATACACGGTCATCGACAACGTCGCGATGGCACCCGACATCTTTAACGACCCCGGCGATACGCACACGCTCACGCTCCACGGCGGTTATGTGGGTGGCGAGCTGCGGTGGTAAAGTTCTAACGCCGCTGTATCGCAAAATTGCTCCGTTCAAAACCGTTTAGCGGCGACGCGCAGCGGAGCGATTTGTGCTGCAATAAGCTTGTCAGCTTCGCAAGCAGAGCGGGCAGCTAGCGCTGCTCCCGCTAAACGGCGGAGAGCATATTTAACTTCATATCCGCGTAAGCTCTAACGCTCAATTATTCAATTTTCATCAAGCTCTGATGAGCATTTCGTGGCCGCGCTGGAAACTCGCCCGCGAAAGAGTTATCTTACGCCCAGCGATGTTTGGGGCCGTTTTCATCGCTGTCACCACCACTGCATGACGCCGCGCGTTCCACGCCTTCTTCTGACTTCGGAGTCAACACGATGCCACGCTCGCCCCTTTCGTTTCTCGACCGCCGTCGTTTCCTTGCCACGAGCAGCGCTTGGGCCGCGGCCACGATCTGGGCTGGACGCGCGCACGGCATCACGCTCAAGAACCCGCCTCTCGGCGGGTATCCCTTTACGCTCGGCGTCGCCTCGGGTGATCCGTCGCCCGATGGCATGGTTCTCTGGACGCGGCTTGCGCCCAAACCGCTCGAAGGCGGCGGCATGCCGGCAACCAATGTGGCAGTCGATTGGGTTGTCGCCGAAGATGAGAAACTCACCAAGGTCATTCAGAAAGACACCGCCACGGCCACGCCCGAGTGGGGCCACTCGGTCCATGTCGAGGTCGCTGGCCTGAAACCCGACCGCTGGTACTTCTATCAGTTCAAAGTCGGCAACGAAGTCAGCCCCGTCGGCCGGACGCGGACGATGCCGCTCCGCGAGAGCACGCCCGAGAAGCTCAAGTTCGCATTCGCGTCGTGCCAGCATTTCGAGAGCGGGCTCTACACGGCGTACGAGCACATGCTCCGCGACGACCTGGATCTGGTCGTGCATCTGGGCGACTACATCTACGAAGGCGCTGGCAGGGTTACCGGTGTCCGCAAGCACGTCGGACCGCTCCTGAAAACACTCGATAACTACCGCAATCGCCACGCCCAATACAAATCGGACGAAGCGTTGCAAGCGATGCACGCCGCCGCGCCGTGGCTGGTGACTTGGGACGACCACGAGTTCGAAAACAACTACGCCAACCACATCTCGCAGCACAAAGATGCCGTTGTCGAGGACTTCCTCAAGCAACGCGCCGTCGCGTACCAAGCCTACTACGAACACATGCCGCTCCGCCGCAGTTCGCTCCCCAAGGGGGCGGACATGATCCTCTATCGCACCAGCAGCTTCGGCCGGCTGGCCGAGTTCCAAGTCCTCGACACGCGCCAGTACCGCAGCGATCAACCATGCGGCGATGGCCGCAAAGCGCCGTGCGCCGAGTCGCTTGCCGAAACCCAAACGATCCTCGGCGCGGAGCAAGAAGCCTGGCTCTGCAAGCAGCTCAAGGCCTCGCCCGCCACTTGGAACATCCTCGCCCAGCAGGTCATGGTCGGCCGCGTGGACCGTGTCGCCGGCGAAGGCGAAGGCTACAGCATGGACCAATGGCCGGGCTACGAAGCCAATCGCCAGCGCGTGATCAAGTACCTGCACGACCAGAAGATCGCCAACCCGGTGATCCTGACCGGCGATATCCATGTGAACTTCGCCAACAACATCGAGTTGGCTGGGCCGGGCGACAAGCGCATCCCGGTCGCGACGGAATTGGTCGGCACGTCAATTTCTTCCGGCGGCAATGGTCTGCTCCAACCCAAGGACCACGCCGCGACGCTTGCCGAGAATCCGTTCGTCAAGTTCTACAACAGCGAGCGCGGCTATGTTCGCTGCACGGTCACTCCGCGCGAATGGAAATCCGATTTCCAAGTTCTGGATTACGTCATCAAACCCGGCTCGCCGATTCACACCCGCGCGAGCTTCGTGACCGAAGCCGGGAAACCGGAGTTGCAGCAGGCGTAGCTGGATCGCAGATCAGCCAGCGTTTGCTGTGCTGAAACTGGGCAGGTTCAAACGGGGCGGGTATTCTGGGCGAATCTGCGGCGAGATATTGCTCGGCACCCGTTGGCGAACTACAACCACGGGTAGCCATTCGGCCCATGACGCACGCTCATCTTTTCGTAGGGGAACACGCCATGAAACAACGAAACTTACCCGCCTTGCTCGCGCTAGCTTTGGGGCTATTCCTGAGCTGGACAAGCATTGCCGATGCACAGCCGGCGGCGGCACAAGCCAAGAAGCCGAACATCCTCGTCATCTGGGGCGATGACATCGGCACCTGGAACATCAGCCACAACAATCGCGGCATGATGGGCTACAAGACGCCCAACATCGACCGCATCGCCAAGGAAGGCGTCGCCTTCACCGATTACTACGCGCAGCAATCGTGTACCGCCGGCCGCGCCGCATTCATCAGCGGCAGCGTTCCCGTGCGCTCCGGCATGACCAAGGTCGGCATGCCCGGCGCGAAAGAAGGCTGGCAGAAGACCGACGTCACGATGGCAACAGTGCTCAAGAGCCTTGGCTACGCGACGGGTCAGTTCGGCAAGAACCACCAAGGCGACCGCGACGAGCATCTTCCCACGATGCACGGCTTCGACGAGTTCCTGGGCAGCTTGTATCACCTGAATGCCGAAGAAGAGCCCGAGCAGCGCGATTACCCGCGGGACATGAAGTTGCCCAATGGCAAGACGTTCCTCGAACAATTTGGCCCGCGCGGTGTGCTGAAGTGCAAAGCCGATGGCAAGGGAGGCCAGACGATCGAGAACCTCGGTCCGTTGACCAAGAAGCGTATGGAGACGATCGACGATGAGTCGATGGCCGCGGCCAAGGATTTCATCACCCGCAAAGCCAAGGCTGGCGAGCCGTTCTTCTGCTGGTGGAACGGCACGCGGATGCACTTTCGCACGCACGTCAAGGAAGCCAACAAAGGTCTCAGCGGACCGAGCGGCGACGAGTATCACGACGGCATGGTCGAACACGACATGCACGTTGGCGAGTTGCTCAAGCTGATCGACGAGCTCGGCCTGGCCGACAACACAATTGTCCAATACTCGACCGACAACGGCCCGCACTACAACACCTGGCCCGATGCCGGCACGACACCGTTCCGCAGCGAAAAGAACAGCAACTGGGAAGGCGCGTTCCGCGTGCCGTGCTTCGTGCGTTGGCCCGGCCACTACATGAAGGGCGAAACGGTCAACGGCATCGTCTCGCACGAAGATTGGCTGCCGACGTTCGCCGCCGCCGCAGGCGACGACAAGATTGTCGAGAAACTGCTCAAGGGTGTCGAACTCAACGGCCGCAAATACAAGAACCACATCGACGGCAAGGATTTGACCGATTACCTGTCAGGCAAGGCCAAGGAATCGCCGCGCAAGTCGTTTATTTACGTGGGCGATGACGGCGATGTGATGTCGATCCGCGTCGGCGATTGGAAGGCGACCTACCTCGAAAATCGCGCGGAGCAACTGCAAGTCTGGCGCGAACCGCTGGTCCATTTGCGGCTGCCGCTGCTGTTCAACCTGCGCCGCGATCCGTTCGAGAAGTCGCAGCACAACTCGAACACCTACCACGACTGGATGATCGACCGCGCATTCGTGCTCGTCCCGCTGCAAGCGGTGGCGAGCGAGTTCCTCGTCACGCTCAAAGAATTCCCGCCGAGTCAAAAGCCGGGGGATTGGAGTCTCGATTCGCTCGAGAAGCAGATCAAGAGCATGACCCTGCAGCCGACGAAGTAAGAGGCTTAGCCGGAGTCGTGGGCTCGAATTCGCTCAGTCACACGAAAAATAAAAGCCCTCGCTCGACTTCGGTCCTGCGAGGGCTTTTTTTGGCATTCGCGTTTGGCTTATTCCTTTGGTTTCGCCAAGTCCGGCCGCAACTTCGGGAACGGGTTTTCCTGCTTCTGCTTGGCTTTGACCTCGCGCAGAGTATCTTCGAGCATTTTCGGCGGGTTGAAGCTTAGCGGGTTCGAGCGCGGCGTGTATTCTTTGAACGAGGCCGCGAACTTCGCCAAGGGCTTGGTAACGTTGGCTTATATCTCGCGCGAAGGCACGAAGTAGGATTTTCTTCGCGGACTTCGCACGAGCGAAATAAGAAAAAGGTAGCAAGCTCCACCTCTTTCCTTTTCCCTTTGAATTTGCTGCGCGAGGCATTTTATTCCGCGCCGCCCTACGGCAGCTCATTCGTTGGCCCGCCGTCCTTGCGGCCGCTGAGCGCGGTGTGGGTGGGCAGGTCGATATCGTAAGGAATTGTCTTGGTGCTGCCGTCGCACATCACCATGTTGAAGCCGTGGAGATGCGCGCTGCCAAAGTTCGAGGCTTTGTCAGCCGTATCCGGATTGGAATCGAAATCGGGTGCGACTTGGCCCCAGCGCGTGTTATCCCAATCGGTGCCGACTTCCCAAGCCTGGTCATCGGAAATAGAGTCGATATTCCCGCTCGCGAAGAAATTCAAATACTTCTCGCCGACCAGGTAAGTTTTGCTAAGGCCGTCCTTGATCAGTGCAGGCTTGACTTCACTACGATAATACGCAACCCCATCGCCATTTAATTGTTTGGCTGTATAAATGGCATCGAATTGCGAATCGGTCGTCCAACCCAGGGCTGCGACGGAACTCGGACCCGGATGTTGATAGTAGCCAGGGCTAATCGCCGAATCGAGAGCGATGCTCCCGCCATTGATGGCGTAATCCGTTTTGGCAATCTCGTTGATGCCATTGAGTTCAATGTTGCGGATGGCGCCCGAGTCACTCACATAACAATTCCGGCCCATGCTCCGCCCGCGGGTGGGACAGAGCATTAGCGGCAAAACCGTTTGGACGCGAACTTTGCTGGCGTCTTTCTTGGCTTGGGTGTATTGCGTAGGATCGCTGGCCCCGAGTTTGCGGAGGTTACCTTCTTCGATGTAGGCCAGAATCGAGTAAACCCAACCGCCCGGTTGTTTGCGGTTGTAACCGCGATCCGGATCGCCGCCCCATTTCTCCCCCCAGCCGCCGGACGGGAAATTGCCGTGAGTCGTAGAAACCTGGAGCGCGGCCGTTCCCACATTTCGAATATTGTTCAAGCACTGCGTCCGCCGGCCGGACTCGCGGGCGGATTGAATGGCGGGCATGACCATCGCCACGAGAATGCCAATGATGGCAATCACGACGAGGAGCTCGACAAGCGTAAACCCCGCAGAAAGGCTCCGCCGTCTACCGCCTTCACGCGAAGTTCTATTTACCCACCAAACGTAACACGGTCGGGCCAGCGCTTTGTGGGAATTAACTCGGGCCATGCGGTCGGGAGAAGCCATGCAAATCACCCGAAGAAAAGGAATTCGTCAAGGAACACTTGACATGGGAATAGAGTCTAACATCCGCCGCGAATGTGGCCAATCGTTTGTAAGAAAAAATCGTCCACCGACGCCAGTGCACTGGTCAGGCCGCACATCTCCACATGCTGCGGCGATGCAAAGAAAAAATCGTGGCGAATGAACTGTTTAACAGCCGGGGAATGGACATTGGCCAAGTGCGATTTCACCAATACGTGAGTCATCGTATTTTGCTTGACTTTGATGGTGACGGAGATGATACTCAGCGCAAATAGCTCTTGGCAAAGTGCGCTGCCCTCGGC
>JBGSSS010000153.1:0-7261 GCA_041736895.1 Pirellulales bacterium | reverse complement strand
CGGGGGCGGCATGCGCATGGGCGGCGGGAGTAGCAACTTCGGCGGCGCACGCATGGGTGGCGGCGGGAGTAGCATGGCCCGCAGCGGCGGAAATTTCAGCGGCGGCAGCCCGCGCATGAGCAGCGGCTTTGGCAGCCTCTCGGGTATTGGCGGTGGGCGCAGCGCCGCCCCTTCGATACGGAGCGCCCCTTCGCTGGGCGGGCGTTCGACGCCGAATCTCGGTTCTAATTTTAGCGCGCGGCCGAGCACGAACCTCGGCTCCAACTTTAGCGCACGGCCCAGTACTAATTTGGGAAGCCTCGGCAATTCGCTCTCGCGCGGCAGCAACTTCAATTCCAGCAACCTCGCGGGTCGGCAACTCGGCAGTACGAGTCAACTCGGGAATCGTCTCGGCAGCCAATTGGGCAATCAACTCGGCAGCAATCCCTTGCGCGGCAGCACGACGCTCTCCAATGGGCAGATCACCCGCGGCGGACTCGGGAACCTGGGCCAAAACAATTCGGCATTGAACAACTTGGGCCGGAACAATTCGGTCTTGAACAATTCCGGACTCAACAGCTTGGGTCGGAACGTCTTGGGCCAAAACAATTCCGGCCTAAACAGCGCCTTGCAACCGAATTCCGGCATTGGTCAGAACTTGAATAACTCGCTGGGGAACCGTGGTCTCAACAATCCGCTGAGCGGAAATCGCAACGGGTTGAACAACGGCTTGAACGGACTCAACGGCGGCCGCAATGGGTTGAGCCAGGCGACGCAAGCGCTGGCCGGTGCCAACCGCAATGGCCTGCAGAACGTCAACTTCAACAACAACAACGTTAACAACCTGAACCGTGGCTTGAACGGGAACAATCTCGTCAACAACGCTCTCAACAACCGTGGGAACAATGCCAATTTGAATAGCGGCAATTGGAAAGGTTGGAATGGAAACTGGAACAATGGGAACGGGAACAACGGTAACTGGAATGGCCACGGCCATAACGGGAACTGGAACAACGGCAATTGGGGCCGCAACGGAAACTGGAACGGCAACTGGAACCGTGGGTACTACAACAACTACTCGTGGTATCGCGGTCATTGCAACAATGGCTGGGGCTGGTACGGCGGCTTTGGCGGCTGGGGATTAGCCGGAGTGGGACTCGGCTGGGGTAATGGCTGGGGATACAACAACTGGGGCTATGGCTATCCCTACTATGGCGCTGGGTACGGTTGCACTAGCTTGCTTTATCGCAGCGGGTACACCTCGTATTACAACCCGTACTATGTAGCGAGCCCCGTGGTGGTCTACGACTACGCGCAGCCGATTCCGGTACCCGTGGCGGATGTGGCACCTGTGCCTGTTCCGGCTGCGGTGAGCGATTTGGATCTCGCGCGGCAAGAGTTCCTGGCCAACGATTATGCCGACGCGCTGGCGGCGGTGAATCGCGCGATTCAAGCCCAGCCGGGCGATCCGGTGCTGCATGAATTCCGCGCGCTGACCCTCTTTGCGATGGGCGATTACGACCAAGCAGCCGCGACGCTGTACTCGGTCCTGGCCGTCGGACCAGGCTGGGATTGGGCGACCATGATCGGTCTCTATCCGAATGTCGCAACCTACACGGCCGAGTTGCGAAACCTCGAAGCCTATGCCCGCAACAACCCCAACAGCGCGAGCGCAAGGTTTGTCTTGGCGTATCATTACATGACGGCCGGGCATCAAAAAGAAGCGGCGATCACGTTGAAAGAAGTGTTGGTCTTAAAGCCCAACGACCAAGGCTCGGCGAATCTCCTCAAGATGCTCGAACCGCAGCCGGGACCGAATACGAATCCCGGTCCCGCGGTCGCCGCTCTTGGCAATCAGGCTCCGGCACTCGGGAATCCTGTTCCAGCCGTGGCGAATCCCGCACAGCCGGCCTTTGCGGCTCCGGTTCCGGCTCCTCCGCCGTTGGACATCATGCCCGCCGGACAGCCTAACCGCGTGGTCAATGCGAAGCCGATCGAAGGACCGGCGCTTGTCGGCAGTTGGCAAGCCGCGCGGGACAAGGACAAGTTCAATCTGACGCTCGGAGCGGACCAGACATTTACTTGGAAGTATGCTGCGGGCGAGCGCGTCGAAACGCTGGCGGGAACGTATAACGTCGAGGGTTCGCTGCTCGTGATGCAGGTCAAGGACGGCGGCCAAATGATCGGCCGCGTGACCCTCGTCAACGATCCCGGCGGCAACCCAGCCGGCTTCGAGTTCAAGATGCTCGGCGGCAATGCCGACGATCCGGGTCTGCGCTTTAGCAAGTAAACGTTTTCTATTTGACTGCTGGGCGATTCTCGCAGGAGGCCCTCGGGTTCCGTTTGTCTCATCACAAGCGGAGCCAGAGGGTCTCTTTTTCGTTACACAGAAATACTTCTTCGCCGCGAGACAATGCCGTTGCTAGAATCAACTCATGTCCTTCAGGCCCCGCTATTCGCTGCTCACTCTGCTCGTCGTCACGGTGCTCATCGCCGGCGGGGTGAAGCTTTGGCGCGGGCCGCATCATGTGGTTGAGCGGCCAACGGCGAACCTGGAAGATGAATACACATACACGCGCGATTGGCGCGGAAACAAGATCGTCCATGGACCGCGCATAGAACGCTCAATAAGAAAAGATGGTTCGATCCACCAAATCCAAATCCAGTACTATTTGCACGGCCAAGCAACTGAACACAAACAAACAATCCACGCGTTGTCGCAAATTGAAAAGCTTCATGCCTACAATTACAGACCCAAACCGCCAGCGCTTCCCGATTTCGAACAAGAACTTTTTGAGCAAGTCACCACTCAAGAAGCCGATAAAATACGCGCGTCAGGATTTCGACCAGGGTTTGAGCATTTCATTGATTTCGATCTACCAGAATACGAACAGACTGCAAACGGCACTTGGGTTGTCAAAGTAAAGTAAACTTTGAAGTTTATACAATGCATGTCCCTCCGCCCCCGCTACTCACTGCTCACGCTGCTGATCCTCACGGCGCTCGTCGCCGGCGGGGTGAAGTTGTGGCATGGGCCGCATCATGTGATCGAGCGGCCGACTCCTCTTAAAGAAGACGAATACACCTATACGCGAGATTGGCACGGCAAACGAATCATCCAGGGTCCGAGAATACTTCGCTCAAAAACGGAACAAGGGAAAATCGAATATGTCGATGTGCGATATTACCGTTCGGGCTTGCGCATGGACTGGGTTTACGGCATAGTGAATCATCAAGAGCAGAAACCTCGCTTGGTAATCCCATTCACTTGGAACGAAGAATTCGTCAATCCCCTGACTTCGGAAGAACGGCGCGAATGCCTAGAGTTGCTGGAGCGAGAAAAGCCGCTTGACTTGAAATCCGAGTTGGAACTCGGCGTGTTTGCCAGTCCTGAATACTCTTACGAAACGGAACTGTTCGATAGGAAACAGCGCTAAGCCGAACGCCAATGTCCCTCCGCCCCCGCTACTCACTGCTCACGCTCTTGATCCTCACCGCGCTCGTCGCCGGCGGGTTGCAGTATTGGCGCGGGCCGCATTGGCGGACGTTGAGCGATCCGCTGACCGCCGCGGATCAGGCGTTGCTCGCCGGGCCTTCTTATGACAACCCGAATTTGCAGTTCCTCTTTCATGGCGAGGTGCGCTGGAAGTACCGCAACACCCTCTCTGGCTCCGAGCTGTTGTTGATTCATGGCCAGCCCGAGTCGGATGCTCCCTTGTTCGTCGATCAGGAATTTATGCTTTCGGGAATCCCGGGCCGTGGGAGAGGGCAGATACCGCAGACGCTTTATTGCGTCCGACCAGCATCGAGTTCAACGCCAGACGGACCTTATGCCCACGAGAAGATTCGCTGTTGGTACTCGGTGCCGCGGCACGCTTCACCCAAGCGCGACACGACGGATTCTGAGATCGATGATGTGATCATGAAGCCAGTTGAATACACCGTGATGAAGCCGACGGTTCCCCACCTGTATTTTGTCACGGAACAGAAACGGGTCTACCAGTTTCACAGTTTCCTGTGGAGCCTGACGGTAATTCCGATTCCAGCGGCGGAGATCGAAGACCCGGAGCTGCGGGCGTTGATCGAAGCAGAACTGACGAACATCCCCGACCCACGTTAACCGCAATGCGTTTTCGTTTCCTATTCGTTGCTCATGGACTGCGATTGAACATTAGCCCCCGGTCAATGACCGGGGGGAGTTGACGTTGAATCACGGCGTGCATCGATTCAAAGAAATCCCTGCGCGAGAATGATTTTGCCCAGTTCCAAGCGTGATCGCATCCTCGGCGCGTGTACCCCCGGGTCATTGACCCGGGGCTAATTGGATCGCCGCGACGTTCTTCTGTTTTTGTGTGATACATTGCACGCATGTCCCTCCGCCCCCGCTATTCGCTGCTCACGCTGCTCTTGCTCATGGCTGGCATCGCCCTGGGCGTCAAGCTCTGGCGCGGGCCGCATCGTGTCGTTTTGCCGAATTGGAGTAGCGACGAATGGCGGGATGGCGTCGAGATTCGCGCGCTGTGGACCGAATTGAAATTGCTGCACACGCCGATCTTGATGCTCGGCACGGACGTTAATCAAGAGTGCGAGTACGTCCAAGAACCGCGCGGCAAGCGCGTGCTGACCGTCAGTGAAACCTGGCGCGACCCGCGCTATTTAATTCAATACGAAGCGACGGGGGAACAAATCAACCCGGAATTGAATTTTGTCCGGGGACGGGCTTTGCAGGCGGGGCAGAAAATGAATCCCGAGATTCGTGTTTCGGAAACGCCGCTCACTTGGGATGATGCCGCGGTCTTGGTTCAGGCGGGCCGCCGTCATCGGCTGCGCCTTGTGGCGGTCGAGGAGATTCGCTGTTGGGTCGGGAGCGATCCGACGCACTATCCGTTTCAAGGGGGCCGTCACCACCACGAGACGGCGAACCGGAGCCAAGTCACGATTTCCTATGCGATCCCGGACGACCAATGGCATCCGTACTATTTTCTGACAGCCAAGGGCGAGCTCTATCAGTTGCGGACGTGGCCGCGCACTGCCGAGTTGCCAGGTGTGCCCGTCTATACGTTGGAGAAGGTCGAATGGTCCGCGCTGACCGATGCGAGCGTGAAAAACCGATTGCAGGAATATTGGCAGAGTGATCAATCGCGTTGAGCGGTTCATGACGCTCCGCTCGCGCTACTCGCGGGGTGGCTGGGGTCGGAGTTGACGCCCTGGCTTACGCCGCGGGCTTTGATTGCTCTCCTCTTTGCTGTTTTTGTTTTCTTTGCGGCGAAAAGTTTGTATTGAATTTCTTTGCTTCCTTTGCTGCCTTCTGTTCAATCAGGATTCGAATTTTTATCGCCCTCGCTAACGCTACGGGCTATAAAAATTTTTGCCGCCCTGGCTAACGCCGCGGGCTTTGATTGCTCTCCTCTTTGCGGCCATTCTCGGCGCGGAGCATGAGCCGCAGGATATTGCTGACCTGGATCTCAAAATAATGGGGTTGATTTTGTGCCAAGAAGTATGTACATAATAACACTATGTATAAATAGAGTGAAGCGGCGAGAAGCCGGGGAACTCTGGATGCGGGACTCAGTCCCTAGGACTCAGTACAGGGTACGGGGTACCCAGCGGTTCGCGGAGCGTGAGCAGCGGCGAGTTTGGACCCCAGGTTGACGCGCAGAGCAGGCCAAGATTGAGCCGCAAAAAGCAGCGAAAAAGCCCAGCGAGTGTTGCCTTTTAAAGCGATACGAAAATTGCGCTTTGGCGCGTGTTTGTGCTGGTCAGGCGAAGCCATGTTGGTAGCGTTTTCCCCTGGATATGCGCGAAAAGTGGAGACCCTTGGGGGTCGAACTTGCGGTGCAATATGCGCGCGAATTTTTGCGTTTTTTTTCTGTTTTTTTTGCGATTTATTTCGTCTTTTTTGGATTTTTTCGTGTTTTTTCGCTCCCTTTTCCCGCGATTTCCTGCGTTTAGCCGCGGTTTTCGCGTTTGCTGCGCGCGCAGCAAGAAAAATTCGCGCGGTGTCATTCAATCAGTTCTGTCCAGCGCGCTGGATGTGCCCAGTAGGACCAGGAGCGCGGTGTAAAGAACGGGTTGTTTTTGGCGTAGGAGTAACTTCCGGGGAAGAGCGACGGATACATGAGGAGGACGGCGATTTTGGCTGGAGTGCGTTGTTCGAACGGTGCCGTCGCGACGGGATGGTACAGGATGTCGCGGACGCGTTGCTGAACATCGGCCGGTTGTTGGGCGAGGACCTGGGCATATTTTTCGACGCCGATCACTTCGCCCACATTCAGCAAGCTGTTGTAAATGACTTGAGCATAGACTCGGGCGTTGGGATCGAACGACGTGAACTCTCGGGAGAAGGTGAAGACCCGCGCGAGTGCCGCTTCATCGCGTCCGAGCGCCAGATCCAAGTCCTTGACCAGGTCGCAATTCCGGGCCTTGGCAAATTCCGCGAGTCGGTCAACGTCCTCGTCCGTGACTTTTCCAAACGGCATTCCATGCAGAGCTTGCTCCGTCGATGCGGTGAGGGAGCTGCTCAAAGCAAGCGAGAGGAGGATGCTGAGAAGTGACATGGAGGCGCGTTTTGATGAAGGAGTTTTTCAATAAGCCCGCCGATGCCATCGGCGGCTTTGTGACGTGTGGGCTGAAGCCCACACTACGAGGGATTTATTTCCCAAACAGTTTGTCGAACTGCTTGTTGATTTGTCCGTCCAGCTTTTGTTGGTAGCCGTTGAGTTTTTCTTCGGCCTTTTGTTGGTAGCCGTTGATCTGGCCGTCGATCTGGTTTTGCACGCCATCGACGCCAGTGCCGAGTTTGTCTTGCACCCCGCCGAGGACTTTGTCTTGCAGAACATTGGTGCCCAACGACATGACGAGTTGGCGGAGTTCGGCCGAGTTGATCGACGGCTTGTCGACCGTGCCGCCGACGTTGAGCGCGATCGCCTTGTTGGGCAGTTGCGCGAGCGTCGGGTACTTTTGGATCCACTCGTCGCGGAGCGGAACCTCGAGCACCAGACCGAGCGTGTTGTCAAACCCGACATAGCCGCGTGTGCGCACAACCAGGCTGTCGATTTCCATGATGAGACCTTGGTGATAGACCTTGCCGTCTCGGACGGCGTAGTCGATCGTTTGTTCCGGCATCCGGAGGAGGACGGTTTGTTTTTGATCAGAGCCACCTGTTCCAGTGCCAGTTGTCGCACCGGTGCCGCCGCCAAAGCCGCTGGCGAGGTCTTTGAGGCCGCCGCCGTTGAGCAACGTGCCAGCCGCGCTCAAGCCCGTGCCAACCATGCTCGTGGTG
>JBGSSS010000105.1:0-48115 GCA_041736895.1 Pirellulales bacterium | reverse complement strand
TCGTCCCCCGGCGCGCGGCCCGCCAAAAGCTCGTCGAGCAGCCGCGCCGCTTCGTAGCCCGTCCGCACCGCGTCGGGTTGCAAGCTCGACAGCGACGGGCTGCAGGCATTGCACAATAGTTCGTCGTTGTCGACACCCAGCACGGCGATTTCCTCGGGCACACTCCGATCCAACTCGCGGCAGAGGTCGAGCACCTGGCGCGCGAGAATATCGTAACAAGCAAAGATCCCGACCGGCTGCGGCAACTCGGCCAGCCAACGGCTCATCCGGCGCTGTTCGACATTCCACGAGTAGCGCGGCTCCGCGCGGCTGCGGGCGGCGTACTGAAGACACTCGATGCCGTTGTCGGCGCAGAGTTGTAGGAAGGTTTCCTCGCGCCAGCGGGACCAATTGAAGTACGGCTCTCCGCAGAAGGCCATCCGGCGGAAGCCGCGCTCGCGCAAATGATCGAACGCCAGCCGTGCAATCGCCGCGTCGTCCGTCTCGATCCAGGGGATGCCGGGCAAATGCCGCGCGGCGCTCACATCGACTGTCGGGAGCTTAGTCTTGCGGACGAGCGCCGCGATGGCCGGGCTTTCGATCCGCGCGATGAGTCCATCGCCGTGCCACTGCGCGAGCCACGCCGGCGGCGCGGCGCCGCGTTCTTGCTCGGGCAAGAACAGCGACCACGGCTCGTGCTGCCGGACAAATTTGACGATGCCCTCGATCAGCCCCCGCGCGTACGCGTTGGATGTTTCGATCAGCAAGGCAACATGGCGGCGCTGGTTCACAATTCCCATCCCAACCCGACGCGTCAGCGAGGGCGTGTCGCCTAGAAGCGACGCCATGATGAACGCTTCGAATCCCGAAGCAGAGCAAGTGCTTGAAGTAAAAAGAATTAGCTTCCCATCCCAGTCCGCCTCATTATGCGCATTAATCCATGAGAATGAAGCATTTTTCCCTAAGAAATACCTTATTTCTTTTGCCGAAAAACCTATTTCGTCGCTTTTACTCACGGTCTAGACTGAATCCTGAGCAGTGGGAATCGAGCAAGGAGTGGGTCGGATGCATTTGTTGATCAGGGGGATCCGCTCCTTGCTCGAGATTGATGTCGCTAGAATTCGAGGCTCCTGCCTCGCTGCTTAGCCGGACCGTCCACGGCCGGCGTTTTCCACATGACGAACATCGCGACGCCAACGCCGCGTTTATCTTACGAGGATTCTGATGCTGCTCCGAGTTCTATCCATCATCGCCGCGCTGTTCTGCTCGCTCCCGCTGCAAGCCGCGGAGCCAGCAACACCGGCCAAACCCCTGCAAATCCTCTTCCTCGGCGATCGCGGGCATCATCAGCCCGAGGCGCGCTGGAAACAATTGCAAGGCCCCCTCGCCGCGCGCGGCATCATCTTGACGTACACCGAGAACCTGGACGATCTCAACGCCAAGAAACTCGCCGGCTACGACGGGCTTGTCGTCTACGCCAACCAGACCAAGATCACGCCGGAGCAAGAAACGGCGCTCCTCGACTATGTCGCGGCCGGCCACGGCTTCATCCCGCTGCACTGCGCATCGTTCTGCTTTCAGAACAGCGACAAGTACATCGCGCTCGTCGGTGCGCAGTTTCAAAAACACGGCGGCGAGATCGTCCGCACGGAGTTTGTCGAACCAAAGCATGAACTGCTCAAGGATTTTGGCGGCTTCAGCAGTTGGGACGAAACATACGTCCACACGAAGCACAACGAAAAAGATCGCACCGTCATCGAGTACCGCACCGGCGGCATGCAAGCCGCGGGTCAATCGCGTGAACCGTGGACCTGGGTCCGCAAGCACGGCGAGGGCCGCGTCTTTTACACCGCTTGGGGACACGACGAACGAACCTTTGGCAATCCGGGGTTCGTGAACCTGGTCGAGCGCGGCATTCGCTGGGCCACGAAGAGCGATCTCTCTGCCGTAAAGCCGTATCACGAGACGCCGGCTTTTCCCGTGCCAAAGATGACGGCCAAGCGGACCGACGTAAAACCGTTCGAGTACGACGACGTCGGGCCCAAGATTCCGATCTACATGAAAAGCGACAAGTGGGGCGTCAAAGGCGAGCCAGCGACCAAGATGCAACGCCCGCTTGAACCGGCCGAATCGCTGAAGCATTACCAAGTCCCCGAGGGCTTTGAACTGCGGCTCTTCGCGAGCGAAAAAGATTTTCTCAACAAACCAATCGCGATGAACTGGGATGAGCGCGGCCGGCTTTGGCTCTGCGAAACGCTCGATTATCCCAATGAATTGCAGCCGAAAGGGCAGGGCCGCGACCGGATTCGGATCTGCGAAGATACCGACAACGACGGCCGCGCTGACAAGTTCACCGTCTTTGCCGAAGGGCTCTCGATCCCCACAGCCATCCTCCCGATTCGCGGCGGCTGCCTGGTACACAACGCGACCGAGACGCTGTTCCTCAAGGACACTGACGGCGACGGAAAAGCTGACCTCCGCAAGGTCCTCGTCACCGGTTGGGCCGCGGGCGATACACACGGCGGCGTGAGCAATTTTCAACTCGGACCCGACAATTGGGTCTGGGCCATGCAAGGTTACAACGCGAGCAAGCCGGTCCTCGCCAACGGCGAAGCGCAGCCCGCGTTTCGGATGGGCTTCTTCCGCATGAAGCTCAACTATGCCGATCCGCCGGAGATCGAAAAGATCGAGTTCCTCCGCTCGACGGACAACAACACGTGGGGTCTCGGCTTCACCGAAGAGGGTTACGTCTTCGGCTCGACCGCGAATCGTAACCCCAGCGTCTTCATGCCGATCCCGAATCGCTACTACGAAGCGGTCCGCGGGTGGACACCCGAGCTGCTCGCGCCGCGCGCGGCAAGCACGCATCTCTTTGCCAAACCAGCGACCGACAAGATTCGCCAGGTCGATCAATTCGACGGCTACACCGCCGGCGCGGGCCACGCGGTCTACACGGCGCGAGAGTATCCGAAAGAATATTGGAACCGTGTCGCGTTTGTCTGCGAACCAACGGCGCACATCGTCGGCGCGTTCATCATCGAGCCGGACGGCGCCGGCTTCAAAACCCACACGCCGTTCAACATCATTCAAAGCGACGACGAATGGGCCGCGCCGATCATGGCCGAAGTCGGACCCGACGGGAATCTCTGGATTCTCGATTGGTACAATTTCATCGTCCAGCACAACCCGACGCCCGCCGGCTTCAAGACAGGCAAAGGGAACGCGTACGAAAGCGACCTCCGCGACAAACGCCACGGCCGGATTTACCGGCTGGTCTACGTCGGCAAAGACAAGAACGGCAAGCCCGAGGGGACGACGGCGAGCACGACGATGAACCTGGCCGACGCGACGCCGGAGCAATTAGTTGCGGCGCTGAAGAGCGATAATCGGTTTTGGCGGCTGCAGGCTCAGCGGTTGTTGGTGGAAAAAGATGCAAAGGGCTCGATGGCCGAGTTAATTCAATTCGCGAAAAATCCCGCAAATAGCGATTTAGCGATTGCCGCTGCAATTCAAACGGTGGGGGGCTTAGCGGATCGAATTGATTTTTATATGTCGACTGGCAGTGGTGGCGGACCGCGGCAAATGTTGAAGAGCGCTTTGGCAAAACATCCTTCACCGGCTGTGCGAATTGCGTTGTTAAGAGATATTCCGTCACTGTCATGGTCAGATAATGATCTCGCAGACATTCAGGATAGTGAGACAACGGTAAAGTTGGAAAAATTTTTGGCGATGACGGCTGCCGATGAACGAGTACTCAGATCTGGTACTCGGGTCGCGCAAGACATGTATCAGCAGTACGGCGATTTCCTCATTCGCGAAGCTCTCGATCCCGCAACAATCGAAGACCGTTGGCTGCGCGAGGCTTTTACCTGTCTAGCCGCCAAGTATCCGGAGTTCTTCCTAAGCGTTGGAAGTTCCGAGCGAACGAAACCAAACGCCGCTTTGCTCAGTCGCTTATTACCGATGACTACTTTGGTGGCGGAACATGTCGCGCGCGGGAAACCTGATCTCGCAGCGACTCAAGAGTTGTTGATGCGGTTAAGTCAGCTACATCCGGAGTTTCAAGTGGCCATGCTCGTTGGTCTGGAAAAAGGCTGGCCGAAAAACTCGCCTTTGCAACTAACCCCTGATGATGAGAAGTTTTTGGCCAAGTTGCTCCAGAGTATCCCCACTGCAGAGCAAGCCACGATGATCCGTTGGGCGACAAAGCTCGGCAGCAAGCAAATGAAGAGCCACCTTGACGGCTTAGCTTCGGGCTGGAGCAAAACGCTGCTCGATGCCAAAGCTCCAATCGCTCAACGCATGAGCGCCGCAAAGGACTTGGTCTCGTTGTTATCAAGTGACGAACCAACGGTTACTTCGATCACCGCGCAACTCACCCCCCAAGCCGCGCCCGAACTCGTCAACGGCCTGCTCGAGGCCCTCGGCCAAAGCACGGCGGCGAATCTCGCCCCGGAACTGCTCGCCGCGGCAAACAAGCTCTCGCCCGCTGGCAAAAACGCCGCGCTGCGGGTCTTGCTCAAGCGGCCGGCGACGACCGATGCGTTGCTCGACGCGATCGAGGCCGGGAAACTTTCGGCCAGCGATCTGCAACTCGATCAGCGTTCGGCCCTCGCGGCGCACCCGGACCGCAAGCTCGCCGCGCGGGCGAAGAAACTCCTCGCGGCCAGCGGCGGCTTGCCGAATGCCGACCGCGAACTCGTGATCAAGGACTACCACGCGGCGAGCGACACCAAGGGCGATGCGGCCGCGGGCAAGCTGCTCTTCAAAGCCAACTGCGTCAAGTGCCACAAGCACAGCGGCGAAGGCGAGAACATCGGACCGGACCTGACCGGGATGAACGTCCACCCCAAGCACGAACTCCTGACGCAAATCCTCGACCCGAGCCGCAGCGTCGAAGCCAACTTCCGCGTCTATCAAGTCGAAACGACCGAGGGGCTCATCCGCACGGGCCTGCTCGTCGCCGAATCGCAAACGACGATCGAACTCGTCGATACCGAAGCGAAGCGCCACGCGATTCGCCGTGACGAAATCGACTCGCTCACCGCGAGCGCGAAGTCGATCATGCCCGAGGGTTTTGAGAAGACGCTCACGGTTGCGCAGATGACCGACGTGTTGGAGTTCCTCGCGCAGCGCGGCAAGTACGTCCCGCTGCCGCTGGCGAAGGCGGCGACCATCGTCAGCACGCGGGGCATGTTCCACGACGAGAGCAACCTCGGCGAGTCGATCGACCTGGGCGATTGGAAACCGCGCGTCATCGACGGCATCCCGTTCACGTTTGTCGATCCGGCCGGCGGCAAAGTGAACAACACGATCCTGCTCAACGGCCCGCAGGGCAAGCTCCCGCCGACGATGCCGAAGAGTGCAACGATCCCGTGCGCCGGTCCGGCCAAGGCGATTCACCTGCTCGGCGGCGTCAGCGGCTGGGGCCATCCCGGCGGCCGTGTCGGGGACGTTTCCCTGATCGTGCGGCTGCATTATGCTGATGGGCAGACGGAGGACCACGAACTGAAAAACGGCATCCACCTGGCCGATTACATCCGCCGCGTCGATGTCCCCGAGTCGAAGTTCGCGATCGACGCCCGCGGCAAGCAGTTGCGCCTGGTGACGGTGAAACCGAAGCGCGGCGAGCCGATCAAGGAGATCGAGTTCGTCAAAGGAAGCGACCGCAGCGCGCCGCTGGTAATGGCCGTGACGGCCGAGTCGCCTTAGGCGACGGGATTCGGGGTTGGGGATTCGGGATTGGGGAGAATGCGGAAATGCAGAATACAGCACACAGATAAACATAGATGGCCACAGATAATACAAATGCAGATGAGGAGTCATGATCAAAAAGCTGTCTCGAATTCATCTGTCTTTGCATTTATCTGTGTGAATCTGTGTCCATCTGTGGGAAAGTATTTTGCATTTGTATTTAGTCTTCTCCGTTTGACTTCTCGGTGCCGCTCTGAATTTCCTCCGTCCCTCCGTGTTTCGTATTTGCCTTTGAATCTGCTTGTGGATGAACGCTCCTCTTCGAGTCGCCGCTAAACGGTTTTTAATTACATTTTTGCATTACCCGAATCCCCACTCCCCGAATCCCGAACCCCACACCCTGACATGCCCCTCCGCGTTGCTCTTGTCGGTCTTGGTTTTGGCGCCGAATTTTTGCCGATTTATCTGGCGCATCCCGATGCTGTGGTCACCGCCATCTGCCAGCGGAATCCCGAGAAGCTCCGCGAGGTCGGCGACCGGTTCAACATCGCCACGCGTTATCAGAATTACGAGGATGTCCTGCGCGACAAGAACGTCGACTTTGTGCATATCAACTCGCCGATTCCGGATCATGCGCCGATGTCGCTCGCCGCGCTCCGCGCCGGCAAGCACGTCATGTGCACCGTGCCGATGGCCACCACGATCGAAGAGTGCCAGGAGATCTGCGAAGTCGTCAAGCAGACGGGCCTCAAGTACATGATGGCCGAAACGGTCGTCTACAGCCGCGAGTATCTCTTCATCAAGGACCTCTACGACCGCGGGGAACTCGGCAAGATCCAGCACCTCGCCGCGTCGCATCCGCAGGATATGGACGGCTGGCCCGTGTATTGGGAGCGGATGATCCCGATGCACTACGCGACGCACGTCGTGAGTCCGTGCCTGGGCCTCGTCAACGGGCGCGCGGAGTACGTCAGTTGCTTCGGCTCGGGCACGGTGCGCGACGACATTGCGCAAAAATCCGGCAACCGGTTTGCCGTCGAGACGTGCCATGTGAAGATCAAGGACAGCGACGTTGTCGCGCATCTTTGGCGCTGCCTGTACGACGTCGCGCGGCAGTACCGCGAGAGCTTTGATGTCTACGGGACCAAGAAGAGCTTCGAGTGGACGCTCGTCGAACACGAGCCGCATGTGATTCACACGGCGAAGAAGCCGGAGCCGGAGATCGCCGAAAAGATCACGGTGCCGGACTTCGCGCACTTGCTGCCCGAGCCGATCCGCCGGTTTACGCTGCCGAGCCAAATTCACGACGCGGAGCATTTGTCGTTCCTGCAAGGCGGCGGGCACGGCGGGTCGCATCCGCACTTGGTCAACGAGATGCTGAGCGCGCTCCGCGATAACCGCGACCCGCGGCCGAACGCCGTGACGAGCGCGAACTGGACCTGCGTCGGGATCTGCGCGCATCAATCGGCGCTCAAGGGGGGCGAGATCGTGAAGTTGCCGTCCTTCACGTTGGAGTAACTGCTGCGCGGGATTGGGGATTCGGGATTGGGGATTGGGGAATGCAAAGACGAAACACGGAGCTGCGGAGGAAATTCAGAGCGGCACCGAGCAGAAGCAGCGCCCGTTTAGCGGCGACTCGCAGAGGAGCGTTGCTTTGAATTGCGAATAATCGCCGTGTGCTTCGCTTCGCGAGCTTGCGACGAATCGCGCGATTTCACGGAAAAATACTTGCGAACTTCGTGATCGTCTGGTCAATTAATTGCTGTTGCGTTCTATATATAAACTCTCTTGGGAGACCGTCTCATGGTCCGTCGCCTCACGTTTTGGAATCGTGTGCCGTTGTTCATCGGCGCTTTGTCGGGGTTCTTCACTTATGCCGCGTGCAGCTTGGCCGACGAACCCGCGCCAAAGGCTGTCCCCCTGGGCAAGATTCAGTTCAAGACCGAAACGATCGGCGATGAACCCGCCGCGCCGGCGACGGAGCCCGCCGCTGATCCTTTTGTGATGCCCGAAACGGACAAGCCCGAGGAACTGCTGAAGTTCGTCAGCGATCTGATGAAGCTGCGTCCGCCGGTGAAGACGCGCGAAGAGTACATGGCGCATCTGGACAAGGTGAACGCCGCCACGCTCTTGGCAACCGAAAAGATTTTGTCGCAAAAAGAATTGCCCGCCAAAATGGCGCTCACCGCCGCCCAACTTCGCGCGATGACGATCCAACGCAAAGCGACCAACCCGAAGGAGTGGGACGAAGCCGTCGCGCTGCTCACCGCGCTGCCCGAGCATGGGCAGGACGCCATCGTCGAGTTGAAGAAAAACGGGCAGGTGCAGCTTCGCCTGGTCAAAGCCGAGCAAGGCCGAATGGACGCGGCGCAGCTTGCCGAATTGCAAACCGAACTCTTCACCGCCTACGAAACGAACAAAGGCAGCGCCGATGCCACGCGGGCCGTGTTGCGGTTGGGAAGTTACTTCGAACGCAACAAACCCGAGGAAGCGGTCAAGTACCTCAGCAGCGTGATTGAACTTCTGAAGAAATCGGAGAACACCTCGGCCGCAGCGATGGTTTCGCGGCTCGAAGGGACGATCCGCCGGTTGAAGCTGCTCGGCAATTTGATGGAATTGACCGGCACGACGCTCGACGATCAAGCGTTCGACGTCGCCAGCCTCAAGGGCAAGGTCGTGCTCGTCGACTTCTGGGCGACGTGGTGCGGGCCGTGTCTTGCCGAGTTGCCGCATGTGGAGAAGTTGTACAAAGCGCTCCATGAAAAGGGGTTCGAAGTCGTCGGCATCAGCCTTGATGACGACGAAGACAAGCTCCGCGAGTTTGTGAAGAAGCGCGAGATCCCCTGGGTGAATCTCTACTCGAAAGATGCCGAAGCCCGTGGTTGGAATAACCCGATTTCCCGGCATTACGGCATCTCGGCCATCCCGACGTGCATCTTGATCAACGCCGAAGGCAAGGTCGTCTCACTCAGTGCCCGCGGCAAAAATCTCGATGTCGAGTTGGAAAAAATCTACGGCCCGCTGTCGGAGTTGGAAGTGAAGGCGGAAGAAAAGCCGGCGGAGAAGAAGGCTGCGGAATAAGTTGCGCAGTTCGGTTTGGATAAATCGCTATGACGCAAGCGGGTGGGTACCCCACGCTTGCGTCATAGCATTTCCTTACTTCCCCTCGCGCCACAACCACCGCAGCGCATCCGGCAAGATCGAAGCCCCGTGCTTGGGGTTGTGCGTTCCTTCGCCCCAGACGATCCGGTGGTCGTAACCCTTTTCGACAAGGGCCGCGGCCATTGCCTTGTTCCCCTCGGGCCAACTGCCGAACTGGTTGTTGAGGTCGTTGGTGCCGTCGGCTTGGAAGACGCGGATCGGTTTCTTTTCACTCTTGCGGACGATGTCGGGATACTTGTTGCCGCCGCGGATGTTCGTGAAGCTGCCGATCGTGCTCAGGACCTTGCGGAATTGGTCCGGCCGTTCCCACGCGACGGTAAACGCACAGATCCCGCCGCTCGACGCGCCGCAGATCGCCCGCATGTTGGGGGCGTCGCTGATGTTGACCTGTTTCTTGACCAGCGGCAGGACTTCTTCGATTAGGAACGTCGCGTACTTGTCGCTCAACGTGTCGTACTCGACCGAGCGATTTGCTGCCGGCGCCGGCCGGCCATCGGGGCGTTTGCGCGGTTCTTCGCCCGGCTTCAGCGGCTTGTCGCCGGGGTTGATGAAGACGGCCACGGTGACGGGCATTTCTTTTTTGTGGATCAGGTTGTCGAACACCGTCGGCACGCGCCACGAGCCCTTGCGATTCTGGTACCCGCCGCCATCTTGAAAGACCATTAGCGCGGCGGGCTTCTTCGGGTCGTACTGCGCGGGGATGTAGAGCCACCACTTGCGCGTGAACCCGGGATACGTTTTGCTGTCGGCCAGCTCGAACTCTTTGACGGTCCCCTTGGGGACACCGGGTTGCTCCATCGAGTCAGGGCCGAGCTTGTATTGATCGTCAAGCGAGGTGTCCTTATTGGGTTCTTCTTTTTTGGCGTCAGGCTTCGGGGCTTCTTTCGTCCCCGGTTGAGCTAGGGCGAAGACGGTGAAGGAACAAAACGCGAGGGCAAACAACAGACGAGTCATGGGCATGGACTCCGCGAGAGGTGGGGCAAACAAGGCAGGAGAAACGCGAGCGCTGATTGTAGTAGATAGCAGCGTCACTGTCGAAAAAAACGATCGCACCGCGATCAGTTTTTACTTAGCCGAGCCGTCCACGGCCGGCGAAAAGTAGCACGAGACCGTGGTCTCGTGCGTCAAAAGATTGTGCAGGATCAAGTCTTTTCTTGCGCTCGTGATCACGGTCACGAGCTACTGTGCAGAGTCCTCTCGCACTTCACGTTACCAAGCTGGGGCTTGGTAACGAGGAGTTAAGCTCCCGTGTAGTAATAAAACGCCCGCGTCAGATGATAAAACACCGGCGCGGCGAAGCATATACTATCAATGCGGTCGAGCACACCGCCGTGGCCTTCGACGAGCGTGCCGTAATCCTTGACGCCGCGGTCGCGCTTGATCGCCGACATCGTGATCCCGCCGGCGAAGCCCATGAAGCTGATGAGCATCCCCATCAAGCCCGCGACCCAGGGTTGAAACGGCGTGACCCACGAGAGCGACATGGCGATGAGTGCCGTGCTGCCGGAGCCGCCGACGAGACCTTCCCAAGTCTTGTTCGGGCTGATCGACGGCGCGATGACGCGCCGGCCAAAGAGCTTGTCCCACGCGAACTGCATCGCGTCGCTCAACTGCACCATGAGGATAAAGAAGATCAGCAACCCGACGGGATTCCCTTCGTACTTGATGAGAGTCCAATCGCTGTCGTATTGCCCGAGCGGCAACTTGAGCAAGGCCGGAGCATAGCTCAAGCTGTAGACGCAAATCAGCAGCCCGGCTTGGATCTTGGCCGTTCGCTCGAGGTACCGTTTGAAGTCGCCCGCGATCGCGACGCGGGCGAGGACGAACAAGAACGCATAGACGGGAATCAAGACGTTGAACAATTCGTACTGGTTGAATGCGACGAGCACATACTGCAGCGGTGTGATGACGAAGAAGACCCAAAACAGCGCGCGGTGATCGCCCAAGCGCGTCGGCGTCAGCGTGATGAACTCGCGCAGCGCCCAAAACGACAGAAACCCGAACAGCGTAAAGGTAAACCCGTTGCCGCCAATGATCGCCGCGGCCAGCACTGCGCAGAGCAGCCAATACGCGCGGAGCCGATTGTTGAACGTCGTCACGAGGCCCGGGTTCAGTCCGCGATCGGGATGGCGCTTCAAAAATTGGCCGATCCCGGTGGCCGTGGCGAGAATCGCCAAGACGATGCCAACCAGCGCAAAGATCTTCCAATTTTCGAGCATTGCGACGGAGCAGGGGGACGGGAAAGCGGGAAACGACGTTGTTTAGATGGTAACTCGTGGGGGCTAGTTGGGATAGATCGCAGGCAGTGCCGAGCCTACGGAAGATGCATTTGCAAAGCCCAGGGGTTTACCCCCTGGGAGCATTTCCCAGGGGGTAAACCCCTGGGCTTTGAGAGATATCGTTACGCATCCTTCAACCGCCGGACCGCTTCGCGGGCACGGTTGAGAAAGTCGTTCTTCGGTTCCCCTTTTTCCAGCCAGATCGGCGAGCCAAACGTGATGCAGCTCAACAGCGGCACCGGCAGGAACTCGCCGCGCGGCAGCACGCGATTCATGTTGTCCAAGTGAACCGGAACCAACTCCAGGTCCGGCCGCTTCTTCGACAGATAGTACAAGCCGCTCTTGAACTCTCCGATCTCTTCGCCCGTGTTGCGCGAACCTTCGGGGAACATGATCAGCGACTTGGTCTGGCCGATCTCGCGGATCATGAGCTCGACCGGGCTTTGATGAACCTTGACCTCTTTGCGGTCGATCAGCAGCGCGTCGAAAATTTTCGTCGCGATGTAGCGGCGGATGATTCCCTTGTCCCAGTAGTCCTTGGCGGCAACAGGGCGCGTCATCGCGCGGATGTTCCCCGGCAGCGCCGACCAGAGCACCAGCATGTCGAGGTGGCTCGTGTGGTTGGCGAAGTAAACGCGTTGGCACGTGTCCGGCTGGCAATCGACCCACCGCACACTCGCGCCGCTAATCACTCGAGCGAGCGTCGCGAGGAGGGTTCCGGTCATAAAGGGAAACGTGAGCTGGGGGTTCGGCTGGGAGCGTGGAGCCAACCCGGTCAGACGGTCCCAGAGGGGAAACGGACGAGTCGGGTTCAGCATTCCGGCGAGAGCTTGCATCTTAGTCGCTATCCATCAACGGGGGGTAGGGGGGCGGCCAATCCATCGGGACGCCGTTCTGCAGAATCAGTTGCCACCGCTCGCCGCGGCGTCACAACGGGGGCGGGGAAATTTTGAAAAAGACGAAAAACACGGGAAATCCCAAGTCTTTTGAACACTCGAAGCAGAAAAGACGTTTGTCAGGAAAGATTCGTGTCAGTTCAGAATTGTCAGACTATTCCGATCAGCGCTACGAGTCCGATTGTGCCGTGGCAGGACTTCCCGAGGTTTGAACAGGAGTTCGCAGAGGGAGCGGAGAAGGAAAAAACGTTGCAAAAATTTCGACGTCCGAACCTACGCGAAACATCTTCAGCGCCAACCCAAGCCTGCCGATGGTATGCCCATCCGCAGGAGAACGTCTTGTGTCTCGTGAAGACTTCATGTGTCATGAAGAGTTAGTCGTTGCTATTCGGCACAGCGATTCCACTCCAAAAAACTGGTTTGGCTCCCTCCCCCTTGCGGGGAGGGCTGGGGAGGGGGTTCTGTGTTGCCCCATGCTCTCTTGTATAATCATCACTCCCTCGCTCACGCGTCGGGCTTCCAATTGCACACTCCTCATGAAATCCCTTTGATGTCCGACTTGCCGCCGATTGTTTACGAAGATGACGCGCTCGTCGCGTTCGACAAGCCCAGCGGGCTGTTGGTCGCGCCGGATCGCTGGGATCATGGGAAGCGAAATCTGGCGGCACTGGTGCACGAGCAATACGGCGAGGAATGCGGCAATGCTCATCGCTTGGACCGCGACACGAGCGGTGTCGTCGTCTTTGCCAAGACGCTCCCGGCGCTGCGCACGCTGACCGAACAGTTCGAAGCCCACACGGTCGAGAAGCGGTACCTTGCTCTCGTGACGCCGCCGCCGCGTGTCGCGGCGGGCGAGATCACGCACGCGCTTTCATCCGATGATCGCAAACCGGGCACGATGAAGATCGACCCCCGCGGTAAACCGGCGAGCACGCGGTATCAAGTCCTGGAGCAATGGCCCGAACGCTCTGGTCGCTACGCGCTCGTGGAACTGTTGCCGCTCACCGGTCGCACGCATCAATTGCGCGTCCACTTGGCGTCGCTCGGTTCGCCGATCATCGGCGACGCGACGTATGGCGGGAAATCGGTTCTGATGCTTTCGGAAATCAAACGCCGCAGCTACCGCGAAGGAAAAACGGCCGAGCGGCCGATTCTAGAACGACTCGCCTTGCACGCCGAACAGATCACGATCACGCACCCCACGACCGGTGAACGCGTTACAATCCGCGCAGAGCTACCGACGGATTTGGCGCAAGCGCTGGAAGCATTGCGGCGGTATGGCTAAGCGATTTTGCTTGGTGCATAGTAATATGGATGGGTGCCACTGGCTCTGCCAGTGTTTCTTGAGACTCGGAGTTTGCTTAAATCAGCACTGGCGAAGCCAGTGGCACCCGATGTTGGCACTCGAATTTCTGTTCATTCCTGAAAGGGCAACTATGCAACTTCTGCGGCGGACCGGTTTCTTGACTCTTTCTATGCTCCTGCTCAGCACGCTCTCCTGCAGCGCGGCCGATGCGCCTATTCCCGAGGGCGAATACAACTGCCACAAAATCTCGGGCACACAGTTGATCCATCTGGCGATGCTCGAAATCAAGGGTTCGACGTACCGCTTTAGCAAAGAAGAACAATTCGCGCCGTTTACCATCGATGCCAAGAAAGAAATCACCTGGTCCCGTGGCGTCAGCTTTTTGCCCGACGGTTGGAAGCTCGGCGTCAGCAAATACGAAGGCCTGAACTCCACCGGCGAGCCGATGATCACGATCCGCTACACCAGCGCTCGCGGAGCTGCCGAGATCATCGACTGCGTGAAAGAGAAGAATTAATCTTCAGCGCAGCGGAACAACGCTTAGCCGGACCGTCCACGGCCGGCGCATAAAAAATCCCTCGTCGACGACAAGGGATTTTTTTGTTTCGATTTGAATCTTTGTCTACCCGTTCAGCGCCTTCAACTCGGCCAAGTGATGCGCGGTGCCGACCAACCGGTCCCAATTTTCGTAGATATATTCTTGCGGGCCGCCGATTGCCGCGACGACGTGCGCGACTTCTTCGGTCTTGACCATTTCGATCGCGTCCCACGGACAGACCTTGAGATCGTACGGGTTGGTCTTCTTGCCGGGAATGTGGACACAGACTTCGCAGCCGACGCAGCGTTCCAGATCGATCTGGCAGAAACTCTGCAAATCATTGAACTGGTTGTACTGCTGAATCTTGACGATGCAGTCAACGGGACAGATCTGCAAACAAGCTTCGCAGCCCGTGCAGTTGTCGGCGTTGATCACCGCGAGTTCTTTGGGAAGTTTTTTGCGTGGTCCGGCTTTGGCCATGGTCGCTTGAATCCTAACCCGACGCGTGAGCGAGGGCGAAATATCTAATGCGTGAAAAAAATCACAAACTCGTCTCTAAGAAAATCGGCCAGCGCGGCCGATTCCCTTTGCTCAAATTATAGAAGAAATTTCCGCCCAGGCAAACGGCGGAAACCGGGCGGATTTTACGGGGAAAGTTGTTCGGCCGCGGGATTCGTCATCCTTTAGCCTCCGGTCAATGACCGGAGGAGCAGCGTGACGAGTGACGCGGAGCTTTCTATTCCCATAATCGTCATCAAGCGATTCTCGACGCTTTCTTCACGCACAACGTCCAACTCCCCCCGTCATTGACGGGGGGCTAAATGGCGCGAGCATAAACATTACCGATCCAAAAATTCATAATCCTCGACCAGCCAGCGTCCCTCTTTCTCGAACCACGCGAATTTCAGCGTGATTTTCGCCGGCACGCGCGGGAACTTCGACCCTTCGATTTGCATGAGAATCGTGGCATCGCATTTGGTCGGATTCGAGTCGTTGTCGAACTGCAAATCGCGGCGGATGATGTTCAGCTCTTTGATCGAATCCTGGCGCGCATCGCCCTTGAGTTTCTGCGCCGTCTTTTGCGCGCTCGGCGCGATGAATGTCATTGCCCGGTTCCAATCATTGGCGCGCACCGCCGCCGCGCCGTCCTCGATCGTCGCGAGCAGTTTCTCGCGCGGCGTGACGACCAGCTTCTCGACCACGAGCAACCCGCCCCAGAACAACACGAACCCGCCAAAGATGTACAGCCACCGCGGCTGCCCGGTTTGATAGACGAGAATCAAGAGCACGATCCCAATCACGCCGCCGATGACCATGAGGGGGATGGGATTTTCGAAGAACCAGATCATGAGGAAGCGTTAGGAAATTCGGAATTGCTCGATCATCAAATCAAAGCCCAGGGGTTTACCCCCCTGGGAGCATTCATTCTCCAAGGAGTTGAACTCCTTGGCTTTGCGTTCTTAGGATAAACTTTTTTCAGGTTCCTCTATAGCTGTAACTTTCCTGCGCCGCACCTGCTCCCAAATCACCCCCCCCAACCCGACGAACCCCACGATCAGCATCAGCCCCTGCACAAATCCTAGCGTCTTGGCGTTGTCCTCGCCGTCGGGGATGTGCCACTGTTCGTCGGCACGCTGTGCGGGCGCGGAACTCTTCTCGATGTTATCCGGCGCGGCGTTGGCCCGGGGGTCGATCGCTTCGCCGCGCGCGACACGCTCGTTGGCCGTTTGACGGCCGAGCATTTTTTGTTCGAGGACTTGCTCCCGCTTCTGAAACTTCCCCGAAATGGCCCAAATCCCCAGCCACGCGACGGTGCCAAAGACAAGCATCCAATACCAGGGGGATTGGAGGACGGAGGTAGTGGGCGATTCGCTCATGAATACATTCTACTCTTCTGCAATAAAGTTTTTAGATCTTCCTGAAAAATGAGTCTCTTTTGCACGCCGCATCGCCACAAGTCATAATCAACGCTTTGGGGAAACAATACAGTAACTTGCCCACAGGTTCCTGCATGCGCGTTGTGCTTATTTCAGTCACGCTCTTCGCCGCGATTTGGATCGCTGGTCACTCGCCCGCGCCGTTAACGCACGCCGCCGCGCCCGCCATCGAATCGCCCGAACCGCTCGCGCCGTTCGAAGCCGCGCGCACGATGCAAGTCCCCGCCGGGTTCAACGTCACCCTCTTCGCCGGCGAGCCCGACGTTCAGCAGCCGATCGGCATGTGTACCGACGATCGCGGGCGGCTCTGGGTCGCGGAAAATTACAGCTACCCTAAGCACACTGACAAAGCTGCGAGCGACCGGATCATCATTCTCGAGGACACCGATCACGACGGCCGGTTCGACAAGCGCACTGTCTTTTTCGACAAGCTGAACTACGTCACCGGCGTTGAGGTCGGCTTCGGCGGCGTCTGGGTCATGTCGCCGCCGTTCATGATGTTCATTCCCGATCGCAATGGTGACGACAAACCGGACGCCGAGCCAACGGTCTTGCTCGATGGTTTCGGCAATCACGCGAACTCGCACAACCTGGCGAATGGTTTCGCGTGGGGACCCGATGGCTGGCTGTATTGCACTCATGGGCGGACGAATTGGTCGTTGATCGGCAAGCCCGGCGCGGCGAAGGAACAGCGAACGCGCTTCGATGGCGGTGTGCTGCGCTATCATCCGACGCGGCATGTGTGGGAACCGTACTGCGACGGGATGACGAACCCCTGGGGGATCGATTGGAACGACTATGGGCAGGCATTCGCGTGCAACTGCGTCGAGCCGCATCTTTTTCAGATCATCTACGGCGCGCACTACGAGCCCTGGCGGAATCGCGAGTCGAGCCAGTACGCATATCAACGCATCGCGACGATCGCCGATCATCTGCATTACACCGGCGGGAAAAATTATCACGCCGGCATCGGCACCCAGGTCGAAGATGATCTCGGCGGCGGCCACGCGCATTGCGGCGCGTTGATTTATCTCGGCGATAACTGGCCCGCGGCGTATCGCAATACGATCCTGATGCACAACATTCACGGCCGGCGAATCAACAACGATATCTTGAAGCGCGCCGGCTCTGGCTACGTTGGCTTGCACGGTGCGGATGTGGTGAAATCCCGCGACCCGTGGTTCGTCGGCGTGACGTTGCAAGCTGCGCCGGACGGGTCGGTCTACAGCAGCGACTGGTCCGAGACAGGCGAATGCCATCACACAAAAAACACCGATCGCCAAACGGGCCGGATCTTCAAAATCAGCTACGGCACGCCGGCGAAGCCCGTGATTGAGAACTTGGCGCAAGAGTCGGACATAACGCTTGTGCGGTTGCAGTTGCACAAGAACGACTGGTGGGTTCGCCATGCGCGCAGAGTTTTGCAAGAACGTGCCGCGGCGGGCAAAGACATGAGTCAGACGAAAAAACAACTCCGCAAGATGTTTGCCTATCAAATCAATGCTCCTGAGAAGCTGCGCGCGTTGTGGGCGTTGCACGCGCTCGACGCCGCGGACGAAGAAATTCTGGCGTCGGCACTCAATGATTCCGATGAGTATGTGCGCGGCTGGGCGGTTCGTTTCCTGATGGAGTTGCCGACTCGCTCACCCGAAAATGAAGCACGATTATTAAAGCTCGCGCAGCACGATCCGTCATCACTCGTCCGGCTGGAGTTGGCGAGCGGGTTGCAGCGATACTCTGTCGAGAAACGCGTCCCGCTGGCCGAGGCGTTGCTCTCGCATGCCGAAGACGCGGCGGATCAGAACTTGCCGCTGATGTATTGGTACGCGGTCGAGCCGCTGGTGAACGAGAGTTTGCCGCGCTTCATGGAACTTGCCTTATCGTGCAAAGTTCCGCTCGTTCGGCGGCACATCGCCCGACGCGTCGCCGAATTGCAAAAGCCCGTGGACCGATTGGATTTGCTTGTGATCTTGCTTAACGAAGTTCATGAGCCGAAGGCACAGCAGGATCTCCTCCAGGGCTTAAGCGATGGCCTCTCTGGCAAACGACGCGTCACGATGCCCGCCGGTTGGCCGGAGTTATATGCAAAGCTCGAAGAGAGTAAGTTGCCGGCGGTGCGCGAGCTGGCACTTGAGCTTGCGCTGCAGTTCGATGATCAATCGGCTCTCGCATCGTTACGCAAGAAAGCGGCGGACAAGAAACACGACGCGGCCGAGCGCAACCGCGCGCTGGCCGCGCTCGTCAAGCGGCGCGGGTCGGGCTTGCCCGAGTTGTTACTTTCGCTCGCGGCGGATTCCGACACCAGCAGCGTCGCGATTCGAGGGCTGGCCGAATACGACGCGCCAAACACAGCCGAGACTTTGCTGCAAAATTACGCGTCGTATCCGGCCAACGTCCGGCAGGACGCGTTGCAAACACTCGCCTCGCGGCGCGCGTGGGCGACGGCGTTGCTCGACGCCGTCGAAGCGAACAAAATCCCGCGCGCCGAGCTCACGGCGTTCACCGCGCGGCAGTTGCAATCGCTTGGCGATGACAAACTCTCGGCGCGCGTCACGAAACTCTGGGGCACGGTCCGCACGACGCCGGCGGACAAGGCGAAGCTCATCGCCGACTATCGCAAGAAGCTGACGCCGGCCGCGCTCGCGAGCGCCGACACGTCGCTCGGCCGCGCGGTCTATCAAAAAACCTGCGCCAATTGCCACACGCTCTTCGACGCCGGCGGCGCGAGCGGGCCGAACCTGACCGGGTCGCAGCGGACGAACTTGGACTACATGCTCGAAAACATCGTCGACCCGAGCGCGCAGGTCGCGAAAGACTTTCAGGTGCAGATCTTCACCACGGATAGCGGCCGGACCTTGACCGGGATTGTCGTTGCGGAGAACGCCAACGCGGTGACGCTGCAAACGCAAAACGAAAAGCTCGTGATCCCGCTCGGCGAAATCGAAGGGCGTACCCCGTCACCGCAATCAATGATGCCCGAGGGCATCCTCACGCCGCTTTCGCTCGACGAGATCCGCGGGCTCTTGGCATATCTCGCCGCGCCGCAGCAGGTGCCGCTGAAAGAAAAATAAAATCCCGCGGCGTCAAGAATTTTGTAGCCCGTAGCGTTAGCGAGGGCGGCAAGAGTCTTTTGAAATCGCTATGACGCAAGCGGTTGGGTAGACTACCCAACCGCTTGCGTCATAGCGATTATCCATGCCCAGGCGAAAGCCGCGGGTTTTCATTAACGATACACCGGCGGCTGACTTGTGTACGTCGGCTGCGCTGCGGTCACGGGCAACCCGGGCAGAGGCGTCAGCGGACGATTCGGGCTCCATTGCGGCGCGGTCATGCTGACCTGATTCGGCGCGGCGGGCGGCACGATCTCGTCGAGGAACTTGACCCAGCCGCTGACGACAAGGCCGAGGATGATGCAGACCGTGCGGACAAAGAGATCGATGTAGTTGAGTACCGATCGCCCCAGCCGAGTCAGTGCTGACGGAGCGACGGCGACTTTGCGAGTTCTCATACAGTCCTCCCTGACTAAAATGAGCACAGCTTGAATGATTGGAGACTTTCGGGTGCCACTCGCCGCGGCGAGTGTTTTCAGGCGCTCGATTTCTCAGCAGTCTGCGTTACTTAGCGTAGCCGTGCGGACAAAGCGGCCACTCCCATCGCGAGCGAACTGAAATTTCAGCAAAGCGCATGCCGCGCGAGAAAAAGCCCGTAGCGCGCCGTCAAACTCCCCGCCGCTTCCCCGATCCTCACGCTAGCAGCAAATTTCGCTGCCAGCACCCGCCCGCGCTGCCCCCATTTTTGCCAAAGGCGAATGTAAACTTTTCCATGAAATGCAATTGTAGGTCCGGCTCTCCGAGCCGGACCTCGCGCGGCGTTGGGTGACGAATTTGGAGTAACGACGGTTCGGCATCTTGCTTCGCCCAAGGTCCCGCTGAGGACAGCGGGACCTACAAGAGTCGCCGCATCAGAGTAGCCAACTCGCCGCGGCGAGTTGGAATCAACGGTCGTTCTATTCCGCGCGGCGTTATGCCAGATAGCGGCCCCCAAAGTGGCCGACCTCGCCCCGCGAGTCGGATTCACAATTCGTACCATTCAACTCGGCGTCGATTCTTCGAGCGGCATCCCACGAAACCCACTCACGGGGTGAGTGGGCCACTTTGGAGGCCGCTTCGCTATTACCGCGACCGCTTTGAGACAACATCCCGCACTGTTCAACATGCCGTGACGAGTTAGCGGCTATTCACGCGATCAAAAAATTTGATCTCCGTCAACGAAGAGGCGATACTGGCAGGGAGTTATCAAATCAAAAACCCAAATCTCCGGGACCGAGCATGCGATGCTTCTTTTTCACGATTTGTTTGATCGCCTCAGCAATTGGCAGCGCATCTATCTGCGCTGAAGAAATTACAATCAAACCGAGCTGGAAAGTCGGGGATAAGCAAGTTTACGAAATCAAGACAACGGCACAGCTTCGGTTTGACGATGAGAAGCCAGAGGAGCCTGCCAAACGCAAGTTCACGTTGGCGATCGAAGTGATTCGCTCCAATGACAAGGCGATTCATCTGCGTTGCACCTATGGCGAGATCGAACTCGAGAATGATTATCGGACACTCTATGTCGATCATCAGGTTGGCAAGTCGTTTGTCCTGCAATGCAATCCTGATGGCTCCAACATGCGCATTGAAAATGTCGATGAAATCAAAAAAAGTTATCCGAAGCTGATCGATGATTTGTCGGCAGTTAGCCGTGAACTAGGCCAGGATGAAGAAACGAACAAAAGTTTCCGGGATAGTCAGAAAACAGAAAAAGCTCAAGCCGACTTTATCGACAAATTCGTTGCCGATGCCATTTTTCTTTTTCTCCCCTACGGCAAGACGCTCGACACGGCCAAGCCGCTAAAACTTGAGGGCGAGTTGCCGAATCGATACAGCGATACAAAACTATATCCCAGTGATATCGAGTGGAAGTTGGTTATCTCGGCGACACCCCAAAAGAGCAGGGTAATTCAATGGGTTCACGCCACGAACGCGAAGAAAATTGCTCCGCTGATCGAAGAGACGATTGCTGAACTGGAAGCCAGAAACAAACAGAAGTTTTCAGAAGAAGTGTTGAAAAGATTTCGCCGCATCTCGGAAACGACGACCGCTAGCTTTCAATATGACCCCAAATCCGCGTGGATGATTTCCATAAAAAACAATGGCTTCAAACCGGCACGGCCGAATACGAAAAAACTTGGGAGTATCGTTTAGTCGCGCCGTGAGTCTTCGGAACAAATAAAAAAGCGAGTGCTTCCTCAAAAGAAAGCACTCGCTTGAAGCGAATCGGTGAAATCAAAAAACGTTGCCCGGCGCATCCAGCGCACCGTTCCTTGACGGGCAACGAGTTCGAACGATGAAATAGGAACGATGAACGAAAAATCGCGGAACGATGAATTTTACTTCATCGTTCCGCGTTCATCATTCATCGTTTACGAGCAGCCCATGCTGTTGCCGCAGTTGTGGCACAAGTAACAGTTGCCGTTGCGGACGGTGATCGATCCGCAGCGGTCGCAGCCCGGGGCGTCCAGTTGGAAGCTTGCGAACTGTTCACTGCGGCTCGTCAGCGTGCCGGCCGCGACATTCGGCCGGATGCCGGCGCGATGGAGCAGGTCGGCGTTGTCTGACTTTGCCGCGTGACCGTTCGTGCCGCCGGCTTGACCATTGGCTGGCTTTGCGGCCGAAGCCACGCTTGCCGTCTTCGCGACGGGCTTCGTGGCAACCGAAGTTGCGGGTTTCGCGGCAGCTACTGGCTTCGTGGCCGAAGCTGTCTTCGAGGGCTTGGCGTCTTGCGGGGCGACAAGCCCGTCAGCCTTCTTGGCGACGGGCAGGGGCTGTCCCAACTCGTCTCCCTTGTTCCCGCCGGACTCGCTCGCGGTTTCGGCAGGCAAATTGCGATTCGCTTCGCGATAGCCGGGCAGGAACGTGATGCCGAGGAACCGGAAGATGTAATCGACCACGCTCTTGGCCATCCGAATCTCGGGGTTCTTGGTGAAGCCGAGCGGTTCGAACCGCGTGTGAGCGAACTTGTTGACGTAAACTTCGAGCGGCACGCCGTATTGCAGGCCCATCGAGATCGCGGTGCCGAAGCAGTCCATGAGCCCGCCGATGGTGGAACCTTCCTTGGCCATGGTGATGAAGAGTTCGCCGGGGCGGCCATCTTCATAGAGACCAATGGTGAGGTAGCCTTCGTGGCCGGCGACGCTGAACTTGTGCGTCAGCGATTGCCGCGTGTCGGGGAGGCGTTCGCGGCGCGGGGCAGCGACCAACTTGGACGCGGCCTTGTCGGCTTCGCTGCTGGTGTTCAACGGTTGGCTTTCCTTGGAACCGTCGCGGTAGATCGCGATGGCCTTGAGGCCCAAACGCCAGCCTTCGAGGTACGCGTCGGCAATGTCGGCCGGCGTGCTTTCGCGAGGCATATTAACCGTCTTGCTGATCGCCCCGCTCAGGAACGGCTGAGCGGCCGACATCATGGTGATGTGCGCTCGCCAGTTGATCGAGCGGGTCCCGTTACGCGGGCTGAACGCACAATCAAAGACGGCCAGATGCTCGTCGGCCAGGTCGGGCGAACCTTCGATCGTGTCGTTTTTCTCGATGTAGGCGAGGATCGATTCGATCTGCGGTTGGTCGTAGCCGAGGGTCTTGAGACCCGCGGGCACGGTGTTGTTGACGATCTTGAGCATGCCGCCGCCGGCGAGCGATTTGTACTTGACCAGCGCGATGTCCGGCTCGATGCCGGTCGTGTCGCAATCCATGAGGAAGCTGATCGTTCCGGTCGGCGCGAGCACCGTGGCTTGCGCGTTGCGGAAGCCGTATTCCGTGCCGCTCGACACGACGTCTTCCCACAGATCGCGAGCCGCGTTGCGCAGGTACTCCGGACAACTCGGGTCGATTTGCTCGACCGCGTCGCGATGCATTTGCATGACGTTGAGCATCGGTTCGCGGTTGGCTTCGTAGCCGGCGAACGGGCCGACGGCCGAAGCGATTTCGGCGCTGGCGAGGTTGCCCGCCCCGTGCAGCAGCGACGTGATCGCGCCGCAAAGCCCGCGCGCCGCGTCCGAATCGTACGGCAACCCGGCCGCCATGATCAAGCTGCCCAGGTTCGAGTAACCCAACCCGAGCGGGCGGTACTTGTGGCTGTTTTCGGCAATCTTCTTGGTCGGATAGCTGGCGTGGTCGATCAGCAGTTCCTGGGCGATGAAGAAGATCCGGCAAGCGGCTTTGAAGCGTTCGGTGTCGAACGTCCCGTTTTCGTTGCGGAACTTCATCAGGTTGATGCTCGCCAGATTGCACGCCGTGTCGTCCAGGAACATGTATTCCGAACACGGATTGCTGGCGTTGATCCGGCCGCTATTCGGGCAGGTGTGCCACTTGTTGATCGTCGTGTCGTATTGCACGCCGGGGTCGCCGCACTGCCACGCACATTCGGCCACGCGGGCCATGACGTCGCGAGCTTGGTAGGTCGGACCGGCGACCTTGGGATCGGTGACCCAACGGGTCGTCCAAGGCTCATCCGCCACGACGGCTTCCATGAACTCGTCGGTCAAGCGGACCGAGAGATTCGCGTTTTGGAACAAGATGGAACTGTACGCTTCTCCGTTGAAGTTGCTGTCGTAGCCACCCTTTTCGATGAGGACGCGAGCCTTCTTTTCTTCCTTGGCCTTGCATTCGATGAATTCCATCACGTCCGGGTGCCAGACCTTGATCGATTGCATCTTCGCCGCGCGGCGGGTTTTGCCGCCGGACTTCACGACTGCGGCGACTTGGTCGTAAACACGCATGAACGAGAGCGGGCCGCTTGGCTTGCCGCCGCCGGCGAGCTTTTCACGCATCGAACGCAATGTGCTCAGGTCCGTGCCCGTGCCGCTGCCGAACTTGAAGAGCATGGCCTCGCTGCGGGCGAGTTCCATGATGTCTTCCATGTTGTCGGCGACGCTTTGGATGAAGCAGGCCGAACCTTGCGGGTAGGCGTAGCTGTTTTCCGGCTGGTGGAGCTTTTGGGTGTCGGGGTCGAAGTGCCAATTGCACGGCGCGCCTTGGACGCCGTATTGATGGAACAGACCGACGTTGAACCAGACCGGCGAGTTGAACGCGCCGTGTTGGTGCAAGCAGAGCCAGGTCAATTCGCGGTAGAACGTTTCGCCTTCTTCAGCGCTGGCAAAGTAGCCGTCTTCGATGCCCCAATCGGCGATCGTGCGGGTCACGCGATGGATCAACTGCTTGACGCTCTTTTCGCGCTCGGGCGTGTTGATTTCGCCGTAGAAGTATTTGCTAACGACGACATTGGTCGCCAGTTGGCTCCACCACTTGGGCACTTCGCAATTGGTTTGCTCGAAGAGGACTTCGCCATTCTCGCCCTTGATCGCCGCGGTGCGGTAATCGTATTCGGCGGTGGCAAAGGGGTCCTCGACGCCGGCGGGGCAGAAGAGCTGCTCGATTTGCAGCCCTGCGCCGGGGATCGCGCCGCGATTGCGGTTGCGTTTTGGGGTTTGTTTCATGGAACGACGCTTCGAAAAACCGAGTTCTGCTTGAGCCATCATGCTCACGTCCTTTGTCCTAGAAGTCCAACATCCAAACTGGAAAAGAAAGAAACCAACCGTCGGTGTCACCCGGCGAAAAGGATATCGTCATGATAGTGCAACTATGTTCACTATAATGAACGTATATCCACGTGTCAAGAACGAGTCGCTGCGTTTTTATGCCATTGGTATGAACCGGGTGACTTACGTCACCCGCTCGCGGGATAAACTGCTGATCCCCCCAAGGGCATCACAACGCTGTTGATCTCCGGCAGGCTTGTGGGGAAGCCCGGACGGACCAACGTTACCTCCATGTCGAGCTAAACCCGGTGGTCCAGGCGGCGGGAGTCGCAATTCGGCGAGCCTACCCGGTTCCGCGCCTGTTCTGGAGATCGTCCAGCACTAGGGCCGCTGTTCAGGAAAAACCCTATAGGTTGTGGTTAGGTTGGGCTCTAACTACAGCATATAGCGTAGGGAGATGAATTTACAATCTTTTGGCGAGTCGTCAACAGGAATCTTGGAATCGCCCTAAACCCTAGCGGTGCTAGCACTTTCCGGCGAAGCCACTACCGGCAGAAGTAGGGTTTTTCGGCCATTATGACGCACCAAAAACGGCAATTCTCTGGGCGAATTTTGACATTTTGCTAACCAGACGCTCATCATTTTCTGGGTGTGGATAACTTCGGAAAATAATCAGAAAAATCGGTGACTGATGGAGGGTTGCGTAAGCAGGGGAGGTTGAGAAGGGGGTTTTTTCTTTCCAGGCAGCCTAATCATCATAAATCATGGATTAATTTCCCAAGATCAAGGATCATGATGGGTACACTAAAGTATTGCTGCAACCCTACGATCGTGGGGGTGGGTTCACGTTTCTTGTTGCGCTATTCCGAGCGATTATTCGGATTCTTAGCGCTTCGCAGGAAGTGTCGTGATGCAACGGGGATTTTAGCTCTTCACTGGTTCTTTTCGCTGGCTGTTCTTTGATATGCAGGATCATCTGAATCGACGTCGTGTGCGCCGGACGCCACGCATTGGCCGTAGGGTTTTGAGGCTGTTGCTCGGGATTCCGTTTATTGCGCTACCCCAGTTATGCGCGGCCGATGCAACAATCTCGCTGCTCGGCAGCAAAGTGATCGACAACCGGGCGATGACACTCGACGCCACGATCGCCCAGTACGGCGCTGACATCAACGGCTTGGCGTTTCAATCGCCGATCACCACGGCCGCCGGCTATCAGTTTGCAACGTACTTCATGCAGTCTGGCACGAACCGGCATGTCGCCGTGGCACGGCGTCCGATTCCGACGCCCGGCAACGCCGTGCCGGATTGGTCCGTGGTCGAGTTGCCCAACTCGAAGTTCACCAACGGCCTCAGTACGATGGATGCCCACAATGTGGTGTCAATCGGCGTGGACCCGACCGACGGGACGATCCATCTGGCGTATGACCTGCATGTCAATACGCTTAAGTACGTTCGCAGCAACGTGGGGGCGGCGACGGGATCAACTTGGGATGCTTCGCTGTTCAATCCCCAGCAATCGAATCTCGTTGGCACGACCACACTCACGAGCCAGACGTATCCGCTGTTTTTTCGCACGAACGACAACGGCATGCAACTCGTGATGCGCTCTGGCACTAGCGGGAACGGGTCGAATGTGCTTTACAATTACAGCAATTCTTCGAACAGTTGGACCTCGAGCCAACAAATCGATAGCCCGTCGGGCACTTACACCGATCGCTTTGGCTTAACGAAGACCGCGCGCAATGCTTATCCGAACGGGTTTACCTATAGCTCGGACGGCCGGTTGCATCAGACGTTTACCTATCGCGAAGCGGGCGGGGTCAACGGCAATCACGACATCTTGTATGTCTACTCTGACGACAACGGCGTGACCTGGAAGAACAACGCCGGCACGACGGTGACGAGCGGCTCGACCCGATTCAACGTCAATACGCCCGGCCTGGTGATTCGCAGCATTCCGGCGAAGTCGGACATGATCAATACTCAGGGGCAGAACGTGGACAGCGAGAATCGCATTCATGTGATGATGTCGCATTTGGATACGGCGAAATCGCCGCTCGGCACCAGCAACTACGAGGGGACCAACGCCAGCTACTACGTTTACTGGCGCGATGAGCTGGGAAATTTTCATCGCAACAAGATTCCGGCAGCGGTCGGGACACGGCCAAAGATTTATTTCGATGCCGATGACAATGCGATTGCGATATACAATCGCGCGGATACCTTGCGGATTGCCACGGCCACCAGTTCCCACAACTGGACGGATTGGACCGAATTGGAAACCGTGCCCGGTTCTAGCGGCTTTAGTAGTGAGGCGTTGGCGGATGAAGATCTGTTCAAGCAAAACGGCATCCTCTCGGTCTATATGCAAAAGGTGCCGGCGGCGAATGCGGCCCCGTCGGCGCTCCATTCGTTGGATTATCAAATTGCGTTTAACGAGAAGACCGCCAACACGTTTAGCGTGGCCTCGGGCGACTTCAACACGGCCGCCAACTGGTCTGAGGCCGCAGTGCCGGGTCAGATCCATGATGCCGTGATCGCCGCGGGCCGCACGGCCACGATTAGCAACACGATCGCCACGGCCGTTGGCGGAGACCTGGCCCTCGCCAACTCGACCGGCGCGGGGACGTTGAACGTCACGGACGGTTCGCTCTCTGTCGAAGGTTCGCTCCTCGTTGGCCAAGCGAGCGGCGCTGTCGGAACATACACGCAAAGCGGCGGCACGATCAACGTCGCCAAGCGCTTCGTCGTCGGCGATTTTACGAGCACGACTTCCGGCGGGGGGCTGAGTACGGCCGCGATCAGCGGCGGGACGCTGAACTGCGACGAAATCCAGATCGCCATGTCGGCCAACGGGTCAAGCAGCAACTCGGCGCTCACGATCTCGGGAACCGCCGCGGTCAATGTCGCCGGCGAAGTCATCATCGCCGACGCCGGCAACACGGGCATCCTGAACTTGAACGGCGGAACGCTCACCGTCCAGGGGGACATGATCACCGGTTGGAACAAAACCAACACGTCGCGGTTGAATCTGAATGGCGGCACACTCGACATGACGGGCAACAGCATTCAAGTGACGCAGTTGGTTTTGAACTCCGGCCGCTTGAGCAATCTCCGCGCGATCAACGGGGGCCAAGCCTTGACCAAAAATTCCGCGGGGGTCGTTTCCTTTGCCGGAACCAATACCTTTGCCAATAACTGGACACTCAGAAACGGCAGCTTGCGGGCCGAAAGCAACAATGCCTTTGGCACCGGACAAATGCGCGTCGAAGGCGGAGCCACCAACTTTGGGGCCGCCGAATTCACCGGAAATATCACGATCGCCAGCAGTTTCCTCATGAGCGGCCGCCAGTTGGCAGCGAACGACGCGCCGCACTTGAACAACATTTCGGGCAACAACACCGTGACCGGGGCGATCACTCTGACGACCGGCGGCAATCAGTACAACTTCGGCTCGGCGGACGGGCAATTGACAATTGCCAGCAACATCACCGGCACATCGCCCGTGACCGGCGCTCGATTTTTGAAGTTCCTCGGCGCAGGCAACGGTCTGGTTAGCGGCAACATCAGCAACGGCGCGGCCGAGTTTACCGTCGTCAAATTGGGAGCCGGCACTTGGACATTCATCGGCACGAATACCTATACCGGCGGCACGAGTATCAACGAAGGCACGCTCGCCTTTACCAGCGGCGCGCTGGGAAGCACGGGCAGCATCACCTTTGCCGGCAACAGCACGCTGCAATGGAGCGGCACCAATACCCAGGATATTTCCAGCCGACTGGTGATGACCAACGGTGTCACCGCGACACTCGATACCCTGGGGAACAACGTGATCCTCGCCACAGGGATCGGCGGGGACACGAGCGGGTCGCTGACCAAGGAAGGCACCGGGACGCTGATCCTCACCGGCAACAACAGCTACACCGGCGGAACAACGATCGATTCCGGAATATTGCAAGTCGGCACCGGTGGCACGGTAGGATCGGGCGACGTCACGAACAATGCGAGCTTCGACATCGCGCGAGCCGGCTTAACGACGGCCGCGATCACCGGCACCGGCACGACAACAATCAACGCCGCCGGTGCCACACTCACGGCGAACTCCATTCGCCAGGCGGGTCTCACGATCGGCGCGGGCAACACGGTGACCGTGGCCGCCAATGGCACGAGCAGCGGCGTGAGCCGGGTCACGAATCTAAGTATCAACGCCTCGGGCAGGCTGGACCTCAAGGACAACGACCTGATTGTCGACAACGGCAATCTGAATGCGCTCACGGCCTTGGTCGGCTCGGGCATGAACATCAACGGCAGCTTTGGCAGCGGCCCGGGCATTGGCAGCAGCACGGCCGGAGCCAATCCGAATCTCGCGACGACGCTGGGCATCGCCACGAACTCGGCGCTGGGCTACAGCAGTTTCGGCGGACTGGCGGTCGATGACAACGATGTGCTGATCAAGTACACGTACGTTGGCGACAGCGACCTGAACGGCGCGGTTGATACGAGCACTGACTTCGATCTGTACATCACGGGCCTCACCAGCGGCGGCAGCCTCGGCGGCTGGCTCTACGGGGACTTTGACTACAACGGCATCGTCGATAGCAGCACCGACTTTGATCTCTACATCACCGGCTTGACCGGTCAAGGCGGCAGCCTGCTCACCGCCGGTTCGCTCTCCGTGACGCCGGTGCCGGAACCTGGGTCGCTGGCGTTGATTGCCGCGGGAGTTTGCGGGGTTGGGGTGTTGCTGCGACGTCGCCGCGCTGCTGGCAAAGGAACACGCTAGCCTTTGCGGACTTCCCACGTCCGGGAAATCGCAAAGCCGAGGGGAGAAGTTAACTGAGTTTGACAGCATTGCTGATGCAATATGATCGTAGGTAATCGCCCGCATTCAAGTTTCCAGTCGAACAAGATTTTCATGACTCGACTTGCTTTTGCCCTGTTCGCACTAGGATTGTCTTTTTCGAATGCGGCGCAGGCACAGTATTTCACCGACACGGGCAGCCCGGCGAATCCCGCGTGGAGCACGATTTTGCCCACGCTGAACAACGATGCGCCGGATCCTGGACCTGTCTACGGGTCAGACATCAACGTCAATAATGCGCTCACCGAAGTGGGGCTTTACGGCAATCGCGCGATCTCCGCTGGGCCACTGCGGATTCATATCCCCTGCAATACTTCGACGACGAATTTCGCGAACTTCACCCGCTGGTATCAGACCGATGGGAATACCCAGGTCTTTCGCCTGTTTGTCAATGACGAGAACACGGCGAGCACGCGTGTCGGCGCAGCCCGCAGCGAGGCTTTCACCGAGACGAAATGGGCGACTGCCGACAATGTGACTTACGAATGGACGGGACGCTATACCATCGCGGCCCGGCAGCAGGGAGCCGCCATTTTCCAGGTGATGAACTCGGACAACGAATGGGCCATGCAGCTCAGCATGGGTAGTAACGGAACGATCGGCATCAACAATCGTCGCAACGCGGGCGATGTAACGGTGATGAATCCTGATGGCAGCGCCAAGGATTTCGACGGGCTGGGATTCGATATGCGAGTGCATGACGACGGACATAACTACAAGGTCTGGATCGATGGCGTGCTGCTGGCGGACAACTTCTACGATCGTCCCACCGGCGACACGAATTTCCGCTGGGGCATGTATCTGGGCAGCAATGTCCTGACCGCGCCCTCGACTCAATCCATCATTTTGGTCAGCGGCGCCCAGACGAAGTCGTGGTCGGGTGACCTCGACACGCCCATCACGTTCGTGACCAAAGCCAACAACAACGCCGCAAACCTCAGCGCCGGCGGGAGTTGGACGGGCGGTGTTGCCCCCGGTCTCTACGAAATCGCGCAATGGAACAACTCCGTCAACACGACCAATTGCAACTCCACGCTGAACGCCGACCAGGTCTGGAGCGGAATCAAAATCACCAGTCCGGCTGCGACCGTCACGATCAACGGCACCTCGACGCTCGGCTTGGACAGATCGGGCGTGGATATGAGTACGGCCACGCGGAGCTTGGTGGTGAATACACCCGTGGAGTTGCGCGAGACGGCACCGTGGAATATTTCTTCTTCAACCAGCGCGACCTTTAGCGACACATTGCTTGGCTACGGCGGCATCACGCTCGGCGGCAGCGGCACGCTGATCCTGAGCGGCGCGAATACCTTCACGGGGCCGATCGCCATCAACGGCGGCACGCTGCGCCTGGGCAACGGCGGCACGACTGGCTCGTTGAATCCCAATAGCATCATCACTGTGGGGAGCGGCGCGACTTTTCAGACCAATCGCAGCGATGACATCGAACAAGGAACGGACTTCAGCGGCGCTGCGATCAGCGGCGCAGGCGGCTTAAGAAAGACGGGCGCCGGAAAACTCACGCTCACCGCGGCCAATATGTACACTGGCCCAACGACGCTGAGCGTGGGGACGCTCGCGTTCAATGTGGCCGCACCCTTCGCAAATACCTCGGGCATTTCGATGGCAGATACCACGTTGCTGCAGCCCCTGATCGGCGGCGCGTCTATCAGCAAACCGATCACGCTCGGCGGCGTCGGCACCACGGCGGCCATCAGCGCGCCGACGAATCTGCCCGGGGCGGGTGTGGTTTCCACGTTTACGCTGGGCGGAGTGATTAGCGGCAGCGGGAATGTCACCTTTACTAGCAGTGCCGCGCAAAACGCGCTCTCCACCGTTCTCCTCAATGCACAAAATACTTACACGGGCAACACGCGGCTGGACACTGCTGGAAGCAACACCAACACGCAGGTCGTTCTCCGCCTCGGCATCGCCAACGCGCTGCCGATATCGACCGTGCTGACGATCGATGGCCAAGTCGGCGCAGGCACAGGCCGCTATGCGGATGTCAATCTGAACGGCTTCAGCCAGGAACTCGCCGGGTTGACCAACGTCGCGCGCAACTTGCGTGTGCAGCGCATCGTGAACAGCAACGTCTCGAGTCCGGCGACACTCACGATCAACAACAGCGGCGACTATACATACTCCGGCACTCTTGGCGGCGGCGCAAACGGCTCGGTCTCGGCGTCGGCCATGCCTGGTTCGACGAATGGCAACAATCTGGCGTTGACGAAAAAGGGTACCGGCAAGTTTACACTCACGGGAAACAACAGCTACACGGGCGGAACAACGATCACTGCCGGCACGTTGCAAGTTGGCACCGGCGGCAACGTTGGCACCGGAACGGTGACCAACAACGCGACGTTCGACATCGCGCGGGCCGGCTTGACAACGGCCGCGATCACCGGCACCGGCACGACAACGGTCACCGCCGCGAGTGCCACGCTCACGGCGAACTCCATTCGCCAGGCGGGTCTCACGATCGGCGCGGGCAACACCGTGACCATTGCACCCAACGGCGGCAACAGCGGCATGAGCCGGGTGACGAATCTGAGCATCAACGCCACGGGCAAACTCGATCTCAAGGACAACGACCTGATTGTCGACAACGGCAATCTGGCGTCGCTCACCGCCCTGGTCAGCGCGGGCTTCAACGGCGGCATCGGCAACGGCCCGGGCATCAATAGCACCGCGGCCGTTATGAATCCGAATGGCACCACGACGCTGGGCATCGCCGCGAACTCGGAATTAGGTTACGCCAGCTTTAGCGGACTGGCGGTCGATGCCAACGATGTGTTGATCAAGTACACGTACTTTGGCGACGCCGATTTAAATGGCGTGGTCGATTCGAGTACCGACTTTGATTTATACATCACGGGCCTCACCAGCGGCGGCAGCCTCGGCGGTTGGCTGTATGGCGACTTTGAATACAACGGCATCGTCGATAGCAGCACCGACTTTGATCTCTACATCACCGGCTTGACCGGTCAGAGCGGCAGCCTACTCACCGCCGGTTCGCTCTCCGTGACCACGGTGCCGGAACCCGGCTCGCTGGTGTTGCTGGCTGCTGGCGTTTGCGGGGCCGGGGTGTTGCTGCGTCGCCGTCCGCTAAGCGGACGAAGATAACTCAAGCCGATAACAATATTGGAAGAGGCGTGAATAGAAGGTAAAATACAATAACCATCTTTCGTGATAGAAGGAAATCCTCATGGCAAAAACAAATCTTGAGCAGCGCGTGACAGCATTAGAAGCGGAACTCCGGCGCTTGCAGGAGTCTACCGAAGGTTCCCGCGCGGTCTCGAAAGATGATTGGAAACTGGCTGTTAAAAAATATGCCGGAGACAAGGACCTCCGCGCCGTGTTTGCAGAAGCGAAAAAGCTACGTGAGGCGGATCGGAAGAGAAATCAATCATCAGTACGCAAGCGCGGGTCGTCGCGATGATCCTCTGCGTTCTTCTATCGAAATTGCATGACAATGATTGTTAAAACAGCATTTCAAAATCTGTTTAATCGCTGCGCATTTCAAATTTACGAGCGGCAAAACCGCCTGTCGAATCTAATTGGTGATAGGGATTGGTTGCTCGATACTGAAGCTGCTGTGCTTACCTTCGGCGACGATCTCGTTTTTCCAGTTCAGTTTCTTGGAACTTTTTCAGACATCAGCAAGACCTGGCTGTGGGCAGATGCGAATAACAAGGTTGCGCTTCCGCCTCAGAGTTTAGAACTCTGCCGCAAAGTTCGGGCAAGTGGCCAATCTGCTGGGATCGAAGAGTGTGCAGTCAATCAATTTGCTTTCACTGATGAAGTCGGAAAGCCGAGTGCTGGCACATTAGTAATGATGGCTGTCTATCTATCCGAAGCAAGTGCGTATTACAAAGCGCCACACGATGCAGGTGACGTTTACTTGTTGATCAAGGATAAGCGCATTGACAAGCAGCCTGATTTGAATAAAGAATCGTTTCTAGAAGCTTTCAACAATCTGATGTGGTACCCCGGGGACACAAAGCAGCAGATCGTTTCGTATCTTGCCGAAAAGGGGTGTATCGATAAGGACTGGGACGGGACCAAACTCGAATGCAGCTTGCCCAATGGTGATCTCATCAGCATGAGATTCAGGCGTTCGCCAAGCGGTGGAATGTCGATTCGATTCAATGGATAGCCCGCAGCAGTGGGGTGGCTGGGGTCGGAGTGTACTCGCGTAGCCCCCAGCTTTTTGGATTTCAGCGCAACCCTCAAACTCGCTGGGGGCTCACTTCTTCGCTCCAAGCCATCCGGCGTTCATTCCAACTTGCAGAGCAAGTTGGCTACTCTAAAAAAACTTCCCTACCGCGAACCCCAACCCAATCCCCACAATTAAACTCGCCAAGATCGCAATGAGCGGAAACCCCGCCGATGCCGTGGGTGCCGCAGCCGCGGCCGGTGTAGGCGAAGACGAACCTTTCACCGCCGCGTTGAGTTCATCGATCACTTGCGCCATGTTGGCTTGCCGTTCGGCTGCGACCTTGGCCAGCATGCGGTTGAAGACCGCGTCGAGGGCCGGCGGGACATCCTTGCGCGCGGCTTGCAGCGATGGGATCGGCGACTTCATGTGTTCCATCGCCGAACGCTGGCCGCCGCCGGAACCGTAGGGAACCTTGCCCGTCAGGAGATAATGCAGCGTGCAGCCGAGGCTGTAGATGTCGCTCCGCGCGTCGGCCGAGTGCGCGTCGAACGCTTGCTCCGGCGCGAGGTAGTCGCCCGTGCCGATGAACTGGCCTTGGCGCGTCAGTTCGTCGGTAGGTTTTTTGACGTCGGCTTCGTCGCTGATCAGGGCCGCGGTCAGGTTCGTGATCCGCACCGTGCCGCTTTTGTCCACGATCAAATTCGACGGCTTGACGTTGCGGTGGATGACACCGTGTTCGTGCATAAAGCCGAGCCCGCGCGCGGCTTGGCACAGCAACTCGACGGCCGTGGCGACGGGCATGGGGCCCTGCGCCTTGACCATCGATTGCAGATCGATCCCTTCGACGTTTTCGAGGATCAAGTAGAGCCCGTTCTGCTCCATGCCGGCATGCAGCGCGGTCATCAGGTTCGGGTGCGTCAACTGCGCGGCGAGCGCGATCTCGCGCTGGAAGCGTTTGTGCACTTCGGCGGACTTCGCGGCTTCGGGGGGCTGGGTCTTGATCAGCACGGTGCGGCCCATGATCGGATGCACGGCGCGGACGATCGTGCCGGAGCCGGAACTGCTGACGGTTTCCTTGACTTCGTAGCCGGCGATGTACTGCATGGATGGGAAGGGGAGTTGGGGTTGGGGATTCGGGATTGGGGGAAAGGCAAAATGCGAAATGCAAAGTGAAATGCGTCTGTTCTTGAAACTCGTTTAGCGGCGACTCGGAGAGGAGCGTTTTTGTGATACCCTCGCTATCACTTTGGATAAGGATTTGGATTACAGAGGCGTTGTCGCCTTGGCTGGCGCTTCCTCCAGAATCCTGCAATTGGGGAGACCTTGACGGAGGCTATCGGGAACTTTTGTTTTCCCAGCATCCAGCATTTTCAAACTTTTTAAACTAAACAAAGGGGAATGATCCGACAATTTGTCTAGATCACAAAAAAGCTTCACGAGAGGCGCACCCTCCAGCGCTGCAAGGCTGGTAACTTTGGTGCTTCCGATATGCAGGGATTCCAGCGGCATTCCGCGGAGCGGCGACAAGTCAGACACGCTTGTGGCATTGGCGATCAAGGCTTTTAACTGCATGCCCTGGAGCGGCGAGAGGTCGGCCAACTCTTTGTTGTAGGAACAAGCGAGATTGCTCAGATTCAGGCCTTTCAGCGGAGTTAGATCGCGCAAGATGCCGCCCGTCGTCGTTGGTTTAAGTCTCAAGGTCTGCAAACCCGTCAGGCATCTTACGGGAGAAACATCGGTCACCTTGTTCGTCAAGCAATCAAACTCGACGACCACGCCCTGCTCCACTTTAGGTATCACCTTACCATCAAACCCCGGATTCAATTCCATCAGCTTCTTGCTCACCGCATCGATTTGCTTATCAGCAGGCAGGGCGGCGGTGTCCTTCACCCATTGCGGAAAGGCCGGATCGTGCATCCAGAGTTTGCTGCTGGTCGGAGTGGCGGGGTTGGCCGGCGGCGGAGTGCTGCCCGGCGGCGGCGCGGTCGGTTCGATGATCACCACATTCTCCTCTTTCTTGGTATCGCGGACCGTGATGCGAGCCCACGGGAGGTTTGCGGCCAAGCGTTTGGCCACGGCGTCGCGGAGTGATCGTCCTGTGACGTAGCCCCCGAGCTCGATGCTGGTGAGTTGCGGCAACGGTTTCAGTTGCTCGACGTTGGCATTGTCAAGGGAATAGAGCATTAAGCTCCGTAGTGATGTCAATTGAGCGACGTGCGGCTCCCAGCCCGAGAAGTCCAGGTTTTGCAGGCTCAACGACTCCAATTGGCGGAACGACGCCAGAAACGCCGGGTCGGTTTCGCGCGGGCCAATGCGTCCCAAGGCGAGGTGGCGCAGATTGACCAGCGGTGCCAACTGCGGCAGACCGTCTTTGGTCACCTTGGATCCCGACGCGTCGAAACTGCTCTTGAGCGATTCCAAATCGACCAGCGTCGCGATACGCTTTAGCACCTCGTCGGTCACGGCCGCGCCGTTGCCGTAATCGAGCGCAACGCCCACGATCGTCGCGGGCGAGGCAGGCGCTTTGTCGGTTGGCTTGAGCGTGGATTCCGTGTTCGGCCCCGAGCGCAACGTGAGTGTCGCCCGCAGCCCTTGCAGCCAGACGATATCCTCGGGCTTGGACGCGGCGAGCGGCCAACGGGGGGCGGCATTTGTTTGCGTGGCAGCGACGATCGGTGCCGCAGTTCCATCCACCTTGATCCACTTGGCCCCGACGATCTTGCCGTGGTGGTTGTTGCCGGAGGAGTCGTTCAGTACATCGCCGCTGCCTTCGTTCATGTGATACAGCCCCAGCGTGTCGGCATCGGATACGAAGCGCGCGGCGGGGGTGAAGTCAGCTTTGTAGCGGGCGATTTTCGAGACGCGGAGTTCGTCGATGATGCCGCGGAACTCGCTGCCGATTTGAAACGGCGATGTGCCGGTCGCCGGTGACGGAATATCCGCCGTCTTCTGAAAGAGCTTACCGTCTACATACAAGCGATGCGCTTTGCCATCGCGGACACAGGCGATGTGCGTACGCTCGGGCCGCGCGGCTGCGCCGGCAATCGAAATATCACGCCCCTTGTCGCCACTGCTATGGGGAACATACACCCATCGCCAATCCCCCAACCGCGTAAACGAGAGATAGGATTGTTTCGGCATCCCAAAGGCCAGCCCCGCCCCCTTGTCGGCTTTGATCGGCGCGGTGATGTAGCCTTCGAGCGTGTAAGAACTGGCGGGATCGAATTTCAGTCCGGGCAACTCGACGACATCATCGCCGTCGAATTGCAGGGCCGAATCGACGAGCGGCGGCAGTGCAGGGGCATCAACCTTGACCCACTTGGCCCCGACGATCTTGCCGTGGTGGTTGTTGCCAGAGGAGTCACGGAGTGTGTCGCCCTGACCGTCGTCGAAATGGTAGAGGGCAACCGTGTCAGCATCTGATTCTAAGCCGCGTGCCGGATTGAAGTCGGTGGTATATCGTGCGGCTGATGAAAGACGAACTTCGTCCATTTGTCCGTTAAAAAAAGTATATCTTCCTAAGCCATTCCCGCCTATTGGAATCGAGCATCCCAACGCAAAGCGATTGCGATGGACATTCATTTCCGCTGTTCGGAATTTAGGAAACGATTTTTTTTCTTGCAGTTTCCCTTCGAGATAAAAACTCAATTCTTTTTTATCCCAGACAACCGCCACATGCTGCATTTGCCCATATACACAAACCTTCTTACTTTTCGCAATCGAATACTTTTCAGACTCAAACCCCAATGCCACGGCTCGGTCATTTACGTCAATTTCAGCGATGAGCAGCCCATCCCAGCCAAAGATTCTTTTGGTGTTTTCGGAAGGCTGAATCCAACCTTCGAGCGTGATGGGTTTTGTATCATCAAAGAGCAACGACGGAATAGCCACGTGTGTCGCTTGCCCATCGAAAGCCAGCATATGATTAGACACGCCAGCCTGATCAGCAAATTTCGCTTCAGATAAACGGACCCACTTGGCCCCGACGATCTTACCGTGGTGGTTGTTGCCGGAGGAGTCATTAAGGACGTCGCCCTGGCCCTCATCAAAGTGGTAAAGTGCTAGTGTGTCGGGGTCCGACTCGAATCGATTCCGTGGGGTGAAGTCGCGGTCGTAGCGGGCGGTTTTCGAGAATCGCACCTCTCGGATTGCGCCCTCGAAGGGATTATAGATTATCTTGTTCTGGCCCACGTACGCGCCTAGAACGACGGTCTCCTTTGGTTTGTTGACGGCGACTGCGGCCCTGGCCGGGCCAACACGGCGGCCGTTCACATACAACCGTCGTTCTTTGCCGTCGCAGACTCCAGCGAGGTGGACCCAATCGCCGTCCGCGACCGAGTCTAGTTCGGAATTGATGTTTGGGTCTGTGTTCGCGGCGGACGTCACATAGAAGTTCCATTTCTGTCCATGAAGTCGAAGTTGCGCGTCGCCGAGTCCAATGATCATCGGATACTTGACAATCTCCGGCGACCCTGCACGCCGCACCCAGGTTTCTATCGTGTACGGCTTGTCACAATCGACCCGCATCGAAGGCAACGCGACGTAATTCGACTTGCCGTCGAACACCAGATACGATCCATCCCCAACGTCCTCGTTTCCTTCCTGCACCGGCGGTTTGGTGCCGCTGCCCTCATCCACCTTGACCCACTTGGCCCCGACGATCTTGCCGTGATGGTTGTTGCCGGAGGAGTCGCGGAGGATGTCGCCGCTGCCTTCGTCAAAGTGATAAAGGGCCAGCGTATCGGCGTCAGTGTCGAGTCGTCTCTGGGGCGTAAAGTTCTGCTCATAGCGAGGAACTTTTGAGAAACGGACTTCATCGATTACGCCGCGAAATAAATAGGCCTTGTTCGCAGCCCCCCCGATTCCGGCGCGTTTCGGAAGTACAAAGCCATAGTCTTGAAGTTTAACAGCTGATTGCGAGCGAAGTACGCCATTTTCATAGAGTGTCGCTTGTTTGCCATCAACGACATAGGCCACATGAGTCAGTTGATCGTGTGAAGACTTTGATGATCCTACAGATACTCTGTCCATCTGGCCCTCTTTGGGGTCCACCATTCCGCCAGCCCAACTGCCCCCGAGGCGAAACAACTGATATCGCCCTTGGCCTTCGAGAGTAATGATATTGACGTTGCCTTGATCGGCTGGTGCTTGCAGCCATGCTTCAACAGTGAATTTGGGGATACCGTCCCAAGCGAGATCCGGAATGCTGACATGTGATGTTTTGCCATCGAACTCCAACGCGTAGTTAACAGGGTTCGGTGTTGTGGAAACATTTTGTGTCTTTGGCGGTGTCGGATTTTCTCCCTGCACCGTCGCCGTACCACCCTCAGGCACTTGCACGCGCGCTGTCTCGTTCCCATCCTTGTCCTTAACAATCACCCAAATCCCAAGCAGCACTGCCAACACCGCGCCGAGTCCACCCGCCGCGATGAGCAGCTTCTTGCGATTCGCTGGCGGACGTTTGATCACGCCAGGTTGCGGCGTGAGGCTGCGCGCGATTTGAATCGAGCCCGCCGAAACCGGATCGGTCGATTGCAGTGGGTTGTTGAGCGAGATCGTCGGCATGACCTCGCCGAAGGCCAATTGCGCCGCGGTCGGCTGTGCGAGCAGCGCGGCGTTGGTGGCCGTGCCGCCGCCGATTCCCTCGAAATGCGCGGTCAACCCGCCGCCGTCGCCGGCCGTGGCCGGATCCTCAAACGGCGCGAGTGCCGCAAGGACTTCGGCCATCGATTGGTAGCGCTCCTTGGGATCCTTGGCGACCATCCGCTCAAAGACGGCTTCCAATTTTGGCGGCACGTCGGGGCGAGCCTTGCTCAGCTTCGGGATCGGCTTGCTCTGGTGGCCCATCAGCTTCTGCACGAGCGATTCGCCCTCGTACATGTTCTGCGCCGTGAGCAGCCGAAACAGCGTGCAGCCGAGCGAATAGACATCGGCCCGCGCGTCGGCGTGGCGTGTGTCGAAGGCTTGCTCGGGCGCCATGTAATCGACGGTGCCCATCACCTGACCCGATTGCGTCAGGCCTTCTTGCGCGGCGGCCATCCCATCATCGAAGCGGGCTAGGCCCATGTCGAGAATCTTGACGGTCCCTTTTTTGTCGAGCAGCAAGTTCGCCGGCTTGATGTCGCGATGGACGACGCCGTTCTCGTGCGCGAAGCCGAGACCGCGCGCCGACTGGCGGATGATGTTCACCGCGCGAGTGATAGGGAGCGAGCCTTCGGCGGCGACGATCCCGGCCAGGTCGCGCCCCTCGACGTACTCCATGACCAAGTACCAAACGCCGCGCTGGGTACTTGCATCGTATGCCTGCACGATGTTGGGGTGCGAGAGTTTCGCCGCCGCTTCGACTTCGCGTTGAAAGCGTTTGATCGCCCCTTCGTCCTTGGTCAGCTCGGCGGGCAGAAGCTTGATCGCCACGGTCCGCTTCATGTGGCGATGCTGCGCCTTGAAGACTTGGCCCATCCCGCCCGCGCCGATCTTGGCCAGCAGTTGATAGTCGCCGAGGACGAGCGGCGTGTTCGAACCCGAGAGAAGTTCCGCGGCTTGGAACTTGTTGAGCTTGCCTTGTTGCAGCAGGAGTTCGGCAAACGCCTTGGCATCTTTGGGTCGTGCTTCGGCGGGGATCGCGGCCCAGAGCGTTTTGACCTCGGCCGACGGCATCAAGCCGGAGTTGACGAGAGCTTTCCCCAGTTGATCGTTGGTCATCGGCCCTGCACCCTTCCATCCCCGAAATAGAAATCAGAGAGCTATATCTCAAGCCTTCCAGTCTAAGTTGCGCGAACCCGCAAGTCAAAAAAACAGGAATTTCTGGTGTGGATCAATTTGAAAGAGAGACTCTAGGTGGCCGGGTCTGACCAACGGGAAGACCCGGAACGGTTAATGCGGAGCCTTGGAAGTCGAATCAATGCTCGGCGTCACCACTTTCCGGGTCCTCACTTCGTTCGTCCCCGGCCGCTGTTGGTCTGTTGCATTGCATAATCCTTGCACACCAACACGCCGTAGGTGGCCGGGTCTGACCAACGGGAAGACCCGGAACGGTTGAGGTTGAATCGGGGAATTTTCTTCAAGGTTCAATGCTCACCCTTCCGGGGCCTCCGCTTCGCTTCGTCCCCGGCCACCGAAGTCGAATGGCATCACTCCCCAAAAACGTTGGAACAGCAAAGCGCGAACGTCGCCAGATGACGGAACCAAATCACTACTCTGGCGGCATCAACGTGCGATCAAACGGAATCTGCAGGAGCACAGCCACTTCGTTGGCCAGCAGCTCGGCGGCATAGAAAGACAGATCGCCGAAGAAGGGCAGCGGCAGTGTGACGGGTTCGCCAGATGCCGGAACGAGCTGCACGTTGTACGAATCGGGGTCGTCGTTATTTACTTTGACGGCGAGTTGCACGGAATTGAATTTGATGCCCGCGCTGAGGAGCTTGTCGCCGTGCAGGATGTACGGGCCGGGCGCAATGATCAACGGAACCGTGGCTTGCTGGCGGAGGCGGCGATTGCCGTAGATCGCGATGAGCCAGATCGGCAAGATGCAAGCGCCAAAAATCCAGACACTGGTCAACGTTTCTTCGCCATCCCACCAGTTGAAAAACAGCGCCGGGATGAGAAACAGCCAAAGACAACCGGCGGGTTGTACTTCGTTTTGGATCTGCGACACCGATGGTCGCAGCTCGACCCGCTCGCCGTCGTGTTGGATCTGGAAGTAGGAGGTGGTTTCGGGCATAATTATGGAGTCACGTTGCTGGTATCGATGTGGAGTTGCTTGTGTTGGATGTCTATCGTGAGCCAGCCGTGACAATCTTCCGGAGGGAATAAACCCTCCCAATCGATGGTTTGTAAGCTCGTGGCGCTTTTCGGCAGCTGCATCGTGAAACGCCATTCCTCGCAGTTCGGACTTTTGCCGACGAACGCAAAGCCTTGGATTTGCGAGCTGTCTTGGTGCTCAATCAAGATCCCCGGCCCAATGCCATCGCACCAATACCCACTCGCCATTTCTCGGCAGAGCCGATATTCCAGCCGCGACCAGAATTCGGATTCTTGCATGGATGTGCTCCTGAATCTGTGACAAGTGACAAGGTCGTTCTAAGCATCTATTTGGCATATCTGCAACGGCTGTTTAGCCATCGCGACATTGTACTTTGGGGACGGGCTTGCACGGCACGCTGCATAACTTGCGGGTTGTACTTGCTATTCTGCGTTAAGGGTTTATGTCGCGGCTAGCCGTTATATCGTGGCCAGTCACGAATATGCAGCGTCGTCTCAAGTCTGTCGATAGGCTCCTGTGATGGCGTTCATGGTCGAACGCCGCTCGATCATCAGGCATCAACGGAGTCTGTGCCATGCGGGGATTTTTACGGACAGCGCTCGCTGTCTCGGGCTTGAGCTGCGCTCTGTCAGCGTGTTCGCTGCTCGCCACGGAACCGTGTTGCAGCGCCGACGAGCCTTCTTGCAACGCTCCTGGACTTCTCACCGAGTGCGTCGAAGCGGCTTGCAATCCGTGTGACGAATGTAATGACTGCGCCGCTTGCGACTGTTGCGCTTGCTGCGACCAATCGGGCTGGTATGGGTATGTCGGCGCGATTTTCTTGACGCGCGATGGGTCGAACGCGGGCAACATCATCCAAGCGAACCCCGCGGGAACCCCGGGTTTTTTAAGCGGGGGCAACTTTGATTTCAACAATCAAACGGGCGTCGATGCGACGATTGCCCGCCGGTTGGCGAACGGCGATTCGATCGAAGCCCGATATTTCGGCGTGGACGATGTCTTTGCCGGCAACACAATCGTCACGCCGGGGAACTTTATCGGCGTCGGGTTTACGGGACCCGGGGGAACGACGGCGAACTCCAGTTACTGGACCCAGCTCAAGAGCGTCGAACTCAATTACAAGTACGCGGTCGGCGAGCGGTTGTCATTGATCGGAGGGTTTCGGCACTTGCAACTGAACGACACGCTCCGGACGACGTTGAACAATAACGTCGCGACCGGGCTGTATGAATTCGAAAACGAAATGTACGGCGGACAAATCGGCCTCGATGTGTTGCTCACCGATCCGCGCAACGCGCTGGAACTCCGCGTCGTGGGCAAAGCCGGTTGGTATAGCAATGATTATGATGGCGGGATTCGAGAGTTTCAGGGGAACAACCCGATCGGCAGCTTTCTCGGCGCCGGCGATGGCACGGCGTTTGTCGGCGATCTGGTCTTCTCGGCGTCGTACTGGTTCAACGATCACATCGCGATTCGCGGCGGCTACCAACTCCTATGGATTGGCGATGTGGCCTTGGCGGGGGAAGAAGCCTCGCGCAGTATCGTGAATCCCGCTTTGCTGCGAGAGCCGAAACACGACGGCGATCTGTTGATGCACGGAGCGCTGGTGGGGCTCGAGTTCATGTGGTAAGCGACCGTAGGTCAGGCTTTCCAGCCTGACGGGGGCGCGGCATTGAATCGCCGCTTCTTCAAAGATGGTTCGCGCGACATGAGAAGTGCGCAGGAGATTTTTTCGTTTGCGGCGCGTTGCGTCCACAGTGTCAGGCTGGAAAGCCTAACCTACGAGAGTGTCAGGCTGGAAAGCCTAACCTACGAGTGCGTCAGGCTGGAAAGCCTAACCTACGAGTGCGTCCATTAAAAACTTAGAGCCGCTCCAACCGCACTGATGCGGTGGGGGCGGCTCTTTCTCGTCGTGTTGGCGGCGAGAGGGGAACGATTTCCCGCCGGTGGCTGAGTGTGCGTGTGTGAACGCAAACTCTTGCGGCGGCGGGAGATCGGCGAACCTTCGCCTGGAAGAGGCTGGTAGCCAATGATCCCAGGGAAACGGCGTTGCTAAAGCAACCCAACTCCCATGAGATCAAGGAAACTACTTCTTCTTGGCGGCCTTCTTGACAGCCTTCTTCGCAGCCTTCTTCGGAGCAGCCTTCTTAGCAGCTTTCTTCTTCGCCATGGTAACATTCCTTACAAAAAATCGCCCGAGACCGTGACTCCACACGCTGGAGCCGACTCGTCCCAAGCACAACCAACAAGTTTGCAGACGAAACCCATCCTAGGTAACGCTCGGGCCGCCGTCTCGTCATGGTGAGCGGCCGAACGATCTTGCTGATCGAAGCTGAGTTCCGCAACCAGTATGGAACTCAAGCAGATGTGATCTTGGCAAATCAGCAGAGCGAACAGTGTGCCAAGCTTGTTGGCCCTCGGTTCGCTGGTGATGACTTGCGTCTGTTGCATTGAGGAAGTCTGGCGACCACCTCAACCAACATCATTTCCACACCATTAAGAATCTTTGTAGTCATTCTAGAAATTCTTGCAACATCATTTTCGAAATTTTGCGATTGATTTTTTTCAGGCGCTGGTTTTTTGATTCGGCGCGCTGCGCCGCGCGCGCGAAAGTTTGCGCGTGCAAAGTTGTTGGTGCAGCCGCGCGCGTTTGCACGAAAATGAAATCGCTGCGCACACGATCCAGCGCAAGAAAAACTTCTTCAGCGAGCGCTGCCCTGGACTGTATGCCTACCCGCGCGAGGTTGAATTCAGCAAGTGCGGCAAGATCGAAAGCAAGCGCGTTTCGAATGCGCGGCGGCTTCGGCGCTGGGGCGCTTGTGGCAGAAAACCTCGGAAATTCCCGGCTCTTTTTGCAGTCCGCCGCACGATGGACACAATCACGGCGCTGCGCTCACGCCTCACAATACGGCGCGCGAATGCGCGCGGACCAGATCGCACGAGCAACTCTCCGCGCGTTACGCGCGCTGCTAATACAGCGACAACCGTGTGCCGTTCGGCCACACCAAGCAGGGCTGCGCGCGCGCCAGCGCGCGGCCGCGCCATTCCTGTTGCGCGGGCCAGCCATGACGCCACCAAGTCCACCAATGAAGCTCGTTTCCGGATGCGGAAAAATTTTTTTGAAATTCGGAATTTTTTTGTTCCAGAGTGCGCCAGGAATCAAAAATTGTTTCCCAAACAATTCGCCGCCGGCCGCGCCGATGATGAATCGGATCCCAACCGTACCACGCGCGCGGCTGCTCGATGAGTGTCGTTTGATACTCCGCGGCGAGCGCCGCGAGACCAGTGTTGAGCGCCGCCGCGCGTTCCAACATCTCGTCCAGCGTCAAGCGGCAGTTCGGGAAACAGACTCCCGTGAACGCGCGATAGAAACCCGGACTGATCGCGCGGGCATTCTCCAACGGGACCAAGGTGAGCGCGAGCTGCTCGCATCGAGGACGTAAGCGTCTCAAAGCGAGACGAATCCAATCCAGAATTTCGTCCACCGAAGCGTTATAGAAGAGATCGTTCCCGATGTCGGTCAACAACGCGCGAGCCGGCAGCCGCGCGGAGTTTTCCCAACTTTCCCAAAGTCCACACGGCGCGATTCCCGGCAGGAACCGGCCGCCCACGCTGCTCGTTTTGCCATACGATCGGCCATGCCCGAGCGCGGCAAAGATCTCCAACGGCACGCCGCGCAACTCGTGCAGCAACCGCAAGATCGGGCGAAACGCCATGGTCAGGTTGCTGGCCCCCAGGAGGATGATTTGTTCCTGGGGAGCTTTGGCGCTTGCTGTCGATGAGGGGGAGTGCAAGGCAGCGTGGAATCAGTGAGAGACGGATCGAACAGGACGCAAAAAAATCCGGCCATTGGCACAAAGCCATTATCGAAAGAGACTCCCGCGCTTAAACCGCTCCGGCGGCGTGGCCAAGATTGCTTGGCTTGATTGGCGCACTGGCAACCGCGAGGCACTCCGGGCAAATCGAATTACGCAGCTTGGGAGCCTGGGGTTTGGTCCGCAAGCGCAGCCGATCGGCCACATCGCCGAGCTCGAGCCAGCCGCACGATTCCACCAGGATACGTTTGCAGCAACTGCAAAGAGTCAACATCTGAGCCGAGCGGGGAAACGTCGGTTCCAGCATTTGATACGGCACGGTCTGCTCAACGCGTTCCAGTACCCCGTCAAAACGGATGTTCCCCTCGGAATCCGGCGTCAGTTCCAAACGCATGTAGCGGCGCAGCGTGGGCGAATCACAACGGAACGGCACGATCGTCGAGGCGTTGTTGCTGCGCAGGCGCTGCAGCAACAACTGGTAAAAATGCGTTGTCTCCTGGCCTTCGATGAATTCCCAGAGCGGCCGTCCGATCACCGCTTCGCCAGTCAGTTGCGGAGCGCCATTCTCGCGGGCAAAGGCTAACCAGAGCGGGCAGACCGAGGTAATGACATCCTGCCGATTGATGACGTAGCGGTATCTTGGAAGAAGTGGCTGGTCCATAGGGTTGATTCCACGTCACCGATTACGGAACAATCGACGCCGATCACATTTTACCAAGTTCACTTCGCAAAAACCTTGCTTCGACCGCGGTTCAAAAATTTTGACGCCAGGCAAAAAGAAACAACAATATCCGTGAGACGGCTGTTCGCGTAAAAATCTATTCCTTTACTTGATTATCTAGCGATTTGCCGACTCCTTGCGGTTCAAATGAACGCATCATTTTCTTTCGCTGGAAGAGAACTTGATTCTCTGCGAAATTCGCCCAGGAGCGTTATTCGATCCGCAAGGAAGCGCCATCGTCACCACCGTTCGTCGCGGTCGTCGGTTTCCCAGGGTTGCCGCGGACCGCGGTCTTCGTCATCGTCCCACGACGAACGTCGCCGCGGGCCGCCCCCTTCGAAGATGTCGCCGCCGTAAGTCTTGAAGCCTTGGAGCAACGTGTAGTTTTGATACGCCAAGAGACCAAACATGAGCAGGCCGAAGACTTTTTGATCCGGAGGCCAGAGCACCAAGGCGATCAGCGCCATGACCGCGCCAGTGATCGTGCCGAGCCAAAGCGAGGTGCCGAGGCCCTGCGAACCTTGCCGTGCGGTCAGCAACGCGCGGGAAATCTGCCCGCCATCGAGCGGAAAGATCGGCAGCAGATTGACCAGCCCCCAGAAGATGTTGATGTACAACAACTGAAACAAGAAAGTATCGAGCGCAGGTTTTTCAATGCCGGAGATTCGCGGCTTCAGCAGTTGGCCCGTGGCAAAGTCCCAATCGAAGACGACGCGTGCCCCGGCGGCCCAAATTCCGCCAATGACAAGTGCGGCAAACAAAAACCCGGCCACCGGTCCGGCCAGCGCAATCAGCACATCGCGGCGCGTGTTGCGGAAACGGCTGAGATGCTCGCCCAGCACAAAAACCGGATCGAAGCCGAACTCTTCTTCCGGGTCGTAGCTCGCCAGCCCGCCGAGCCAATGCAGCGTGATCCAGGGGCGGTAGCCGTACGAACGGATTGCCAGGGCATGCCCCAACTCATGAATCAGAATCGAAACCGTGACGGCCACGATCCAGGTGATCGATTCGATTGGCCGGATGTCGGGCCGGATTCCCAACAGCAGCGTCGTGACCCAAAATAGCGGATGAATCCGGACCGGGATCGAGCCGATCCGAAAATGGATGTCGTAATTCGTCCGCTTCGGTTCAAGAAGATTTAACACAGGCGAGATTCAGCGCAGGCAGGTTATTCGATGATGCAATTCAAACGCGAGCTCATGAATGACTCAAAATGAACTTCCCTAATTATTACAGAGCGGGACAAATTCTTGTACGTTGCGTTTGCGACGACAGCCTGCATTTTTTGTTGCCCTCGCTAACGCTACGGGCTACAAAATACGCGTTTCTCCCTAGCTTACGCGTCGGGTTAGGATTACGAAAGGCTATAAAAAAGACTACTTTTGCATCGTTTCATCACTGATCACTAACTCCGCATTCAAGCCCGGTTTCAGGTACCAGTCGGCAGTCTGGGGATTCTTGCCGTTTTGGATTTCGGCTTTGATCCGGTATTCTCCGCCGGCTTCGACGACCGGACTGACGAAGGTGATCGTGGCCTTGACTTTGAGCGGCAACTTCTCGCCGACGTCGACATAAGCATCGACGGTTTGGTTGCGGAGCTTGTCTTGGCGGAAATGCTCGATATTGACGTAGCCCTCGATTTTGAGGATTTCCAGGTTGACGATTTTCAGGACCGGATCGCCCGGTTTGAGCCATTCGCCGACGTGCGGGGTAATTTCGACGACCGTGCCGTTGATCGGCGCGATCAGTTGGCGGCGGCGGATGGCATCGTCGGTCGCTTCGACATCGACATCCTTGGCCAGCACGGTCAGGTTTTCGATTTTCCGCTCTTCGATGGCGCGTTCGCGTTCGAGCAACCCCTTTTCCCAGGTCAACTTCAGCCGCATGACTTCGACTTGGCTGACCGAGCCGGGGGCGATGCGATTCGACTCTTCGGCCTTTTCAAATTCTTTGCGGGCGACATCGCTGGCTTTGAGCGCGTACTGCTCGTTGATGGTCGATTTTCCTTTTTCGATCGAAACATTTCGTTCGGCTTCGGCCGCTTTCTTTTGAATCCGCGGCTGCGAATCGTCGATCCGGCCCAAGGGTTGGCCCTGGCGGACTTCGTGACCTTCTTTGGCGAGTAGTTCGATGAGGACTCCGGCTTCTTGCGCGGGGAGTTGCAATTCGTCGCTCGCTTTGAGCAAACAATCTCGAATCCGGTTCGGGGTTTGCGGTGTCCCGGTCTGCTGCAACGGCGTTCGGCCATAACGCGGAGTCGATCCGGCGGCCGCTGGCGGCAAGGCCGGTTTTTGGACAAAGTGGAATTCCGGCGCCGCCAACGGAGGCGGCGCTGGGATTGCAGCCGCTGGCACGGCCGGCGCTGGAGTTGCCAACGCTCGGGTTGTCGGCGCGGACGCTGCCGGCGCTGGAACCGCCGGCGTTAGGTCAA
>JBGSSS010000101.1:0-21632 GCA_041736895.1 Pirellulales bacterium | reverse complement strand
ACGTGTGGGCTGAAGCCCACACTACCTTTGGAAGATCGGCAAATAGTTGTTCGGCATTTGCAGGATGATGCAGGCCATGGCCGTGCCGTATTCGGTGCAGATCGGGTCTTGCCAAGCGCCGGTTTCTTGCTGCCGCGCGATCAGCGCTTCGCGGATCGCCGGATACCAGCGGGTCCAGTAGTTGCCGCCGGCTTGCCACATCGCCTGGACCGCGTAGTAGTGGCCGTAGAAGTAATGCGTCTCGCGGCTGAGCTCGTCGCCCTTGGGAAGGTTTTCGAACAGGTACTGGTAGCCGCGTTCAAGTTCGGCCCCTTCGTAGATGCCAGCGCTATGAAGCGCGACGACACCTGCGGCGGAGCGCGGGAAGGCACTGGTTCCGCCTTGCGAGAGTTGGTAGATGAAGCCGCCGTCGGTGATCTGGCATTTCTTGACGTACTCGACGCAGCGGTTGACCGTTTCGACGGGGACGTAAAGGCCCGCGTTGCGCGCGGCGCGGAGGGCCATGATCTGGCAGATGGTGACGCTGATGTCGGCGTCTTCGCGTTGCGGCTGGTAACGCCAGCCCCCTTCGCTGTTTTGAGTGTTGATGATCAGTTGCACGGCCTTGGACAACTTCGCCCGCAGGTCATTGCGGCGAGTCATGCCATAGCATTCGGCCAGGAACAGCGTCGCGAACCCGTGGCCGTACATCGGCCCGTGGGTGATGATCGGGGCGTAGTTGATGAAGCCGCTTTCCTCGACGTGCTCGAGGAGAAAGTCGATGGTCTTATCAAGCGCTCGGCCATAAGGGCCACGTCCGGGTGTGCTGCCGGACGAGAGCATGGCCATGCCGGAGAGTGCGGTGACGCCGGGGTTGCGCGAATAGCCGCCGGAACCGAAGCCGCCGTCGTCTTGCTGCTTGGTGGCGAGGAACTTCAGGCCCTTCTCGATGGCCACATGCGTCCGCGGCGTCATCAGGTCCGGCGGAAAGTCCATCGCCGAATCGCCCAGCGGGTCGGCGGCACGAACATCCTTGCCACAAGCACCAATCGCCGAGGCACTGAGCAATCCTTGCAAGAGCGTTCGGCGGGTGAGCATAGGCGTGATACCGGAGAGGGACACGAGGCAAATTCGTCGCGACTCATTGTAAGCTCACTCAAGGAGCTGATGCTAGTATTTTTTGCTATGACGCAAGCGGTTGGGTGCTTGCATTTGACATGCAGGAGCTTTTTCGAGGATTATTTCCCCGCATCTTCTTCGGCCAGGCGTTCAAAGTATTGCCGCAAGGAGCGGGCGTATTTGGGGATAAAACTTTCGCCAGCGGCTTCGAAAACCCGCTCACGTTCACGGGCGGGGAGATTGCCCCAGGTTTTTTCCATGAGTTCGCGCGGCGAAGGTTTGCGCGGTTCGTTGTCCCCGTGGCCGGTGCCGCTGCCGTTTGGGGCTTCGGGGCCTTGGCCCGATTGTTTCGGTTGCTTGTTGTTGGAGGATTGTTTGCCCGGGTCTTGTTTGCCGGAGTCTTCTTGGCCGGAGTTTTGTTTCGAGGTGTCTTCTTTGGGATTGCCAATGTTCTTCGGTTCGCCGGGCGTGAGCAAGCGATCGAGATCCGCGATGATATCGCGCTGCATCCCGACGATCGTTCCATCGAAACCGGTGGAGAGCCGCCGCTCGACGAGTTCCATCTTGCCGGCGATGCGCGTCAGGGGATGACGTGTGTCGAGCGGCTGGTCGGGGTTCGTGCGCGGGGTTGCTGAATTAAGTGCGGGCTGCAGTTCCGGCTTCTCGCCGGGCAACGGCGCTGGCGTTGCCGGCTTGACTGGTGGAGCCACTTTTGGCGGCGTGTCTTCGAGCAGTTGTTGGTCCAACGGATCGGCCGCCAGCGGCGCGGCGAGCTTGAACGCGGCTAATGCGAAAGCCAGATGTCGGAATACACAAAAAGGCCAGCGCATGAAACACCTGACGAAAATAGGATCAAGTACTGATCCTATTGTAGCAGATCCTCAACTGTGGCGGTGTCCGACGAAAGCAGACGAAGTCTGCTTTTTCGCTTAGCCGGATCGTCCACGGCCGGCGTCATTCAGGCCCGCCGTGGGCGTCTCGGCTTCGCAATGTTCACGTCGCCGGAACATCGGCCAGTGCCAAGCTCGGCCGCGACTCGGACCAGGCTTTGACGTGGGCGATTAACTCCGGAAAGAACTGTTTGAAGTCACGATCCAGAATCGAGTCTAGTTGAATGAGCTCGGGCATCGCGTCTTGCAGGCGGATGACCTTGCCGACGCGTTCCGAGATTCGAACCGAGAGCTTGGCCAACGCGTCTTCGATGCCGGCCAAGGTTGCGTAAGACCCGAGCCGATCGACTCGGATGATCGATTGCAAGACTTCGCCCGCAAAGCCCGGGAGCGATTGAATGCTATGGGTCGCGTTGGCGTAGAAATCGCGAACGAATTGCGGCAACGGTTCGGAAGAGAATTTGGACCAGGAACGTGCAAGCAAGTGATCGTAATAGATATCCATGACGATCCCGCGAAACCGCGCCCACTTTTCGCTCAGTTGGTTCGAGCTATGAATAAAAAGCGGATGCGAATCGGTAAAGCGATCGATCACACGATGGCAATCGAGACCGCGCTGGAGCAGCGCATCAACGGTCCGCCGGGCGGGGCCTTTGATGACATCGGCGAGCAAATTTCCCAAACGACAACGCAGAGGAGCTTCCGCCAAAAACAAGTGAGCCAGCCAATTCATCAGTACCTAACCATCCATTGCCAAAGAATCGTGTCACCCCGGCTTGTCACTGCGCATGCAGCAGGAACCTTTGATTCTCAAGTGTTCAGAGAAAATGTGCAACCGTAAATTGGTCTTCGCGGTCTGCCGCAGAATTGTTCATGCAAGCAATTGCCGATTCTGCTTAGCCGGACCGTCCACAGCCGGCCGTTGACGGTCCCGCTAAGCAACGAAAAAACGCCAGCGATGCTCGTCGCATCGCCGGCGCTGAGTTTGAACTAAAACTGACTCGCAAAACTACTTGATCTCGAGCGAGTCGAGGAACTTGCCGATCTCTGGCTTGGCGATCGTGTCCTTGACGCCGACGGCCATGACTTGAAACAGCTTGTCGTTGGCTAGAACCATCTTCACGCGCACGATCCCTTCGGTGCCGTTGAGATTGGCGGTTGCTTCGACATCGCGGCCTGGGTATTTGCCTTGCCACATGATGTCGGTTTCCTTGGTGATCATCCCCTTGAGATTGTTCATCGCCCCTTTGACACCGCCATCGAGCGTCTGCTTGACGAGTTTGACATCGGTCGTATCGATCTTCGGCATCGCGTTGGTCGCGATCAGCAATGCGCCATCATCGCCCAATTCGACGATGTACATATTGATTTCGATGGTCGCAGCAGTTTGCTTACTTTCCTTGGGCTTGTCCGGGAAAATGGCCTTGAAGGTCATATCGGGAGCTTCGTAATTGACCCACTTGTCGATTGCTGGCAAATCGGCAGCCACTGCCGCGCCGGTACCGACGACCAACAACGCCAAAAAACACAACACACGACGCATGATTTCGCTCCAAAAAATATCAGCAAGAATGTTATTACCAAAAGGGTAACGGTTTACGAAATTTTAACCGCTTCTAAGAGCAATGCACAAAAATTCCGCAGGAATTTGCAAAGAATTTTCGCCCAATCGGAGTGCAAGTTTGGTTCCCATGGCACAATCGCTTGGGTTTCACACGCGATAACAGTGGAGCAAAACAACCGATTTAAGCAACGTTTGGAACGGCGACCCCCAGTTTTCCGGCCAATTCCCTCAATTGAGTCCAATTTCCTTCGTCAAAGGCTAACCCTTGCTTGGTTCTTTGGGCCAACATCCGCCGTTCTGGATCACCTGGCAAAAGAATCTCATCGCAACCTTCGACACGCGGACAGTCACGGATAAAGAGGAGCAGGTTTTTGACCTCGCACGCGAAATGTTCGATCCCGCCGAGCGCCGCCGGATCGATCGCTTGAAAGTAGACGCAGTTACCGTTCTGGTTGATCGGCTTCTCGCGGATGCAGACGCCGCCCGAGAGCGCGCCGGCAAAGATCTCGACGATGAGCCCGAGCGCGAAACCTTTATAGGCCTGATCGCCCCCCATCGGCAGAATCGTACCTGGCGGCGTGCCGTAGAGCGAATTGGGATCGGTCGTCGGTTGACCCTTGGAATCGAGGAGCCAACCCGGAGGACATTGTTGGCCGGCGATTTTTTTGACGCGGACTTTACCTTCGGCCGTGGCGCTTGTGCCAAAGTCCAACACCAGCGGACCATCGTCCGCCGGTACGCCAAACGCGAGTGGATTTGTCCCCAACCGCGGAGCGACTCCACCCGGCGGCGCCACGCGCCGCGCGTGACCGTGTGTATTCACCATCAAGAGCGAGACGAGTCCTTGCGCCGCGGCGTACTCGCAATACTCGCCCAAACGGCCAATATGGCTGCTGCGGATGAGCGTGCCGACGCCGATGCCCGACTGCTTGGCCTTGGCACAAACGAGCTCGGCCAAGCGCGTGCACTGAGTCTGCCCAAAGCCCCAATGACCATCGGCGCTGATGAGCGTGTCGGTTTCCTTGAGCACCGTGAACGGCGCGCCGGCAACGACTTCGCCCTTCTTGAGTGCGTCGAGATAAAACGGAATCCGCATGACGCCGTGCGAGTCATGCCCACGCAGATTCGCCTCGACCAGACTCGTGCCGACGAGTGCGGCTTCATCCGCCGGAATGTCGGCAGCTTTGAGAAGATCAATCGCAAATTGACGAAGCGGCGCGGCGGCGATGGTGGGCATGGGGGCAAGGATTACAGGAGGACAGGGAGGCAGGAGGACAGGAATGAATATCCTACCTCCATTGACTGCCGTCTATCCATCCCCTGTAATCCTGTCTCCCTGTAATCCTGTCCCCTAAATCGTTCCCCACTGCCGCAATGCCTCATACATAGCAATCGCCGCGCAGTTGCTCAGGTTCAAACTCCGCACCGCTTCGCGGCTCGGAAAGCGTAGTGCCATCGTTGGATCGGCGTTCCAGATCTCGTCCGGCAGCCCCTTCGATTCGCAGCCGAAGACCAACACATCACCACGTTGATAGGCAACCTTCGCGTAAGAGCGTTCGGCCTTTTTCGAGAAGTACCAGAAGCGCTGACCGGCGAGTTTTGCTTGCAGCGTCGCCCAATCGGGCACGACCTCAAACTCCAACAGCGGCCAGTAATCCATGCCCGCGCGGCGCAGGTAGTAGTCCGTAATCTCGAACCCCAACGGCTCGACCATCCAGAGTTTCGCCCCGACGGCGACGCACGTTCGGCCGATGTTGCCCGCGTTATATGGAATCTCCGGCTGATGCAGGACGATGTGCAAGAGCGGGTCGTAATTTGGCGTGGCGGGGCGCGTTGTGAGGTCGGACATTGCGGGGAAGAATTGGGGGGGCCAGGAGACTGCGATATCAACGTCGGTTAGCCGCGACGCGCAGCGGAGCATTTTTTCAAGAGCCAACGGACCAGGGTACATGGGAAAACTGCCGAAGAAAGATTCTACTACTTCTTTGCTTCGTATCGAGCCGTCTGATCCCTCTCATCCGTGATGCAATCCCCTACTCCACCGAGCTTGTGTATTGTTTGCCGGCACTGTCGTGTGATCACCAGCGGCAAAGGATCGCGGTTTCTGCTCTGCGAGGTTTCGTTGTCCGACGCGCGATTTCCCAAGTATCCGCCGCAACCGGTAGTGCGCTGCGCGGCCTATGAACCGCCAACAAAAGATGCTGAACTTCAACCCGAAGCGTAAGCGATGTCACGGACTCCGTAGCTGAAGCCATGAGACTTCAGAGGGTTCGAGTAAATCGAAGTCGCCACCGCAAACATCCAAGGTCTCACGACCTTGGCTACAGACGTCGCAGATGAAACCCGCCGTCCACGTTGAAGACATCACCCGTGCTGTAGGGAAAGGCCCCACTCACGAGCGCGGCCACCGCAGCGGCGACATCGGCCGGCGTCCCCCAGCGTTTGATTGGGAGCAACCCTTCGGCGATCAGGCGGTCGTATTTTTCTTGCACGGCGCTCGTCATGTCCGTGGCGATGATGCCGGGCCGAATTTCAAAGACGGCGATCCCGTCGTCGGCCAAGCGCGCGGCGAAGAGCTTGGTCAACATTTCGATCGCGGCCTTGCTCACGCAGTAATCGCCGCGGTTCGTAGACACGGCATACGCCGAGAGCGACGAGATGTTCACGATCGTGCCGCGTTCGATGGTGCCCGCCGCGCGCAACCGCAGCATCTCGTTCGCAACGGCCTGCGTCAGAAAGAACGGCCCCTTGAGGTTCGTCCCTAGCACCGTGTCCCAGTTCTCTTCGGTAGCGGCCAAAATATCGGCGCGGCCGGGACTCGTGATTCCCGCATTGTTCACCAAGACATCGATCCGTCCGAAGTGATCCAGCGTGGCTTTCACCAAATTCGCGCGATCGACCGTGTCGCCGACGTTAGCCTTGACGGCAATTGCTTGCCCGCCGGCGGCTTGAATCGCGGCGACCACTTCCTCCGCCGCCGCAGCGCTGTTCGCGTAATTCACGACGACCGCATGACCGCGCCGCGCCAATTCGATCGCAATCTCGCGGCCAATCCCGCGCGACGCACCGGTCACAATCGCCACAGTGTTTTTAGAATTTAATGCCATTCAAAATACCGCCCACAGATGGACACAGATTAACACAGATAAATTCAAATGCAGATGAGACAATAATGCAATGAGCCTTCTGCATTTATCTGTGTGCATCTGTGTTTATCTGTGGGCGTATTTTAATTCGCCGCGAGAATCGCTTCCCCTTCGCTCCATTGATCACCATCGCGGACGACTCGGTGGTAAAGCGTGTCGCGTTCGATCGGGTCGCGGCCCGCTTCGACGATCAGCCGGCGAATCTGCTCCACGCTCAATACCTCGGGCGTGGTCGCTCCGGCGTCATGGTAAATCAGCTCATGCCGCACCGTGCCATCGAGATCGTCCGCGCCGTAGCTCAGTGCTGCCTGCGCCGTGCCGATGCCGAGCATGATCCAGTACGCCTTGATGTGATCAAAGTTATCCAGCATCAACCGGCTCACGGCCATCGTGCGCAGATCGACCAGACTTGACGGTTTCTTGATGTGGCTGAGCTTCGTGTTCTCCGGATGGAATGCCAACGGGATGAAGGTCTGGAACCCGCCGGTTTCGTCTTGCAGTTCGCGAAGGCGCAGCAAATGATCGATCCGGTGGTACGCGTTTTCGATGTGACCGTAGAGCATCGTCGCGTTCGAGCGGATGCCCATCTGATGCGCCGTGCGATGGATCTCGATCCAGTTGCTCGAGTCGGCCTTGTGCTCGCAGATGACGTCGCGAACCTCGGGATGAAAAATCTCGGCCCCGCCGCCGGGCAAGCTGCCCAGCCCCGCGGCTTTCAGGTCGGCTAGAATTTTCTCGATGGGCCACTTCGTCAGGTGCTGGAACCAATTGATCTCGACAGCCGTCCAAGCCTTGAGATGCAGCCGCGGATAGGCCTCGTGCAAAATCCGCAGCGTGTTCAAGTACCAGTCGTAGTTCTTCATGTGATGCAGCCCGCCGACAAGGTGCATCTCGGTGCAGCCGTTGTCGACCGCCTCTTGCCCCCGAGCCAGAATCTGCTCGTCGCTCATCACATAGCCGCGCGGATCGCGCAAGTCGGCGCGGAACGCGCAGAAGATGCAGCGGTAAACGCAAACATTGGTCGCGTTCAGGTGCGTGTTGATGTTGTAGTACGCGGCGTTGCCGTTCTTGCGCTCGCGCACGATGTTGGCCAACGCGCCGAGATCATTCAGCGGCGTCTCAGGCGATTCAAGCACGAGGCCATCCTCAAGCGTCAGCCGCTCGCCGGCGAGAACTTTGTCGCGAATCGAAGCAAAATCGGATGTTGCACGGACCATGAGAACTCAACCGAAAAAACCTGGGAAATGTCTGTCTATTCTCTATACCGCATTTAACGCTCTATCGTAACGCGAAGCGTTTTTTTACGGCAGGGGGGTGAACGCTCCCCTTCGGGTCGCCGCTGAACGGGCGGAAAAGCAGCATCTCGAAGTTCATGAATTTCCAGGCTCAAATCCACGCATCAATGCTGCCGACGATGAAGAGGCCGATCCCGAGGACGGCGTTGACATTGAAGAACGCCTGATTCACGCGGCTGAGATCGTCCGCGCGGACGATCGAGTGCTGATAGATCACCAGCGCCGCCACGACGCCGAAGCCAATCCAATAGATCACGCCGAATGCGGGGTAAAGCCACGGCAATGCCGCGAGGCAGCCAAGCATGAATAGGTGGCTGACCTTGGCGATCGTCAGCGCCGCGGGAATGCCGTTACGCGCGGGCAGGCTGTTCAACTTCGCCGCGCGGTCGAAGTCGGCATCTTGGCAGGCATAGAGCAAATCGAACCCGCCGACCCAAAACAACACAGCAAGACCCAGCACAACGGCCGGCAGGATATCGCTCGGTTGCTGCAAAACGATCTCGCCGCGGAGCGCGATCCAAGCACAAATCGGCGCGAGCATCAGCGCCGCTCCAAGCCAGTAATGCGCGAATGTCGTGAAGCGTTTCGCGTAACTGTAGCCGCAGAGAAACGCGAGCACCGGCATCGACAACGCAAACGGCAACCAGTTCGGCAAGAAGAGCAGCGTTCCCGCGATGAACGCCAACCCGCTTAGCGTTACCATCATCCGCACGGCGCTGACCGTGAGCAAACCAGCAGGCAGATGGCGCGACTTGGTGCGAGGATTCTCGGCATCGATATCGCGATCAACCAACCGATTGAACCCCATCGCCGCGCTTCGCGCACTGACCATGCAAACCAACACGCCGAGCAGTTCCTGCCACTGAAACGGGCGCGGCGGAGTCTCGCGCGCGCCGAGTGCCCACGCCATCACGGCGGCCAACAATGCAAACGGCAGCGCAAAGACCGTGTGGCTAAAGCGAATCAGTTCGAGAAAGTGTCGTGTCTTTTGGAGCATCGCCGAATTATTTAGGCCGCAAAGAGAAGAGATTTTTTCGCCGCAAAGAAAGCAAAGAAAACAAAAAAGGGAATTTAGAAGACGGTCTATGATCAATCGGATTTATTAGCCACAAAGAGACACAAGATTCACAAAAGGAGAAATACAAATCCAACCACCACCCAACCTTTCAAAGCCGACGTGCAACTCGCACCAACTCTCTCCTTTTTTTGTTTTTCTTGCTTTCTTTGCGGCAAAATTGCATTTGTATTTTTGTGCATTTTGTGTCTTTTTGTGGCTACAATCCTGTCCCTTGCTGCTAAGACTCACTCGCCCCAGCGGCGCATCAGGTTATGCGGCACGCCGAGTTGGTCGCAGATTCGGGCCACGACGAAATCGACCAGGTCCATGATACTCGCCGCGCCGTGATAGAACCCGGGACTCGCCGGTAGAACCACCGCGCCGGCCAGCGTCGCCGCGCGCATGTTTTCCAACTGCGGCAGGCTCAGCGGCGTTTCGCGCGGGACGAGGATCAGCTTGCGCCGTTCCTTGAGGTGCACTTCCGCCGCGCGGTGCAGCAAGTTGCTCCCTTGGGAATGCGCAATCGCTGCCAGCGTGCTGCCCGAGCAAGGACAAATAACCATCCCGGCCGTTAGGAACGACCCGCTGGCGATGGGTTGCATCAGATCCTGATGCGGTGCGTAGGTGACGCGCGCCAACTGGTCCTTGCTGAGCTTGAGGCGCAGCGAATTCCCCTGCCCTCCGTGACGTTCCCGCCATTCGGCGAAGCCGATCAGCATCGTCAGGAGATCGAACGACTTCAAATCCAATGGCGTGCCGAGTTCCTGCTGATACACCGCAGCAAACGAGGGACTGATCGTCAGATGGACCGCCCGATCGGCGGCGAGCAGCACTTCGAGCAAGCGCACGCCATACGCCGCGCCGCTGGCGCCGCTCATGGCGAGAACGATGGGATGGTGTTCGTGAGTGTTCATGGAGTAATGCTAAACGCTCCTCTTCGAGTCGCCGCTAGTCGGTGTCAACTCGGCTTCGTCCCAACGTACAGCGTCGCGACGCCGAGGGTGAGCGGCTTGAAGTAGACTTCGGTCAAGCCGGCGGCCGTCATCTTGTCGGCCAGCGCTTGATACGCCGGGAACTCGCCGACGCTCTCGGGCAGATACTCGTAAGCCGCCTTCGAGTTTCGCGCGAGGGCTTGGCCAATGCGCGGGAGGATGTTTTTAAAGTACCACTGGTAAATCGCCTTGAACGGTTGCCAGCGCGGCGTGCTGAATTCGAGGACGGCGACCTTGCCGCCTGGTCGACAGACGCGCGTCATCTCGCGCAAGCCGCGATCCGTATCGCTGACGTTGCGCAGGCCAAACGCGACGGTGACCGCTTGAAACGTATCGTCGGGAAATGGCAGCGACTGCGTATCAGCCTCGACGAATGTCATCCGCCCGTTGTGGCCCGCGCGATCGGCCTTCTTGCGGCCGAGGTCGAGCATCTCGTGGCAGAAGTCCGCCCCAATGACCGGTCCCTTGGTTCGCTTCGCGTACGCCAGCGCCAAATCGCCCGTGCCCGTGCAGACATCCAGGATCGGCGTCTCACCCTCGGGCCGGACATTGCGCACGGTCCGCCAGCGCCAGTAGATATCGATCCCGCCGCTGAGGAAGTGGTTCAAAAAATCGTATCGCCCGGCAATTTCGCCGAACATCGAGCGGACACGTTGAGACGATTTATCGACGGTCATTCTTCAGACTGAAATACGAAACACGGAGGGACGGAGGAAATTCAGAGCGGCACGGAGGAGATTCATTCACGCTTCAGCATCCAATCGCCCGTTTAGCGGCGACTCGAAGAGGAGCGTTCAATTTGCGGAGCAAATCTCATTTAAGTAGTGAACCGCAAATCCACCGCTTGATTAACCGAGCAAGTTGTTGTCGATTGTAGTTCAAATGATGGCACTTCGCGTAGGGGGCATTTTCCTCGTTACCAAGCCCCAGCTTGGTCTGCGTTTCCTCGTTACCAAGCCCCAGCTTGGTAACGTGACGTGCTAGTGACGCATCCACTACCCTTTTTCAATGAACTCCAACTTGCAGAGCAAGTTGGCTACTCTAATGCTTTCCGCCCTGCACGTTCATTTCCTGCCCGCGTTGACCACACCCGAAGCTCTGCGCGACGGCATTGTCGTCGTCCTCGATATTCTGCGGGCATCGACGACGATCACCACGGCGTTGGTGAACGGCGCGAGCGAAGTCGTACCCTTCCAAGAAGTCGCCGACGCCGAAGCCGCCGCGAAAAAATTCCCGCGCGAGTCAGTGATCCTCGGCGGCGAACGCGGCGGGTTGCCGATTCCTGGGTTCGATTGCGGCAACTCGCCGAGCGAATATACATCCGCCCGCGTCACGGGGAAAAAGGTCCTCTTCACGACGACGAACGGCACCCTGGCGATGATGCATTGCAAGCTCGCAAGCCAAGTCGTGATCGGCAGCTTTGTAAACCTCGCCGCGGTCGTCAAATTGCTCGCTGAGCAGCATCAAGGCCGCGCGGTGCATCTACTCTGCGCCGGCACGGGCCGCAATGTCACTCGCGAGGACACACTCTGCGCCGGGGCTATCGTCGCCGGCTTGCATAATCAAATCGGCGACGAAACACCTATCAACGATCAAACGACACTCGCGTTCGATGCGTGGCGAGCTGTGCTGCTGGGGGAAATTCGAATCACACGCGCGCTATTGCACCAGGAACTCCGCAATACGCAAGGGGGCCGCAATCTGCATCGCATCGGGCTCGCTGCGGATCTGGCCGACTGCGCGGCGCTGGATCGCTACACGCTCGTGCCGGAATTGAAGCTGGCGGAGTGGACCATCCGTTGAATGCAAAATGCATTGGACACTGATGATACTGATTGAGCTGATTTGCACTGATCTGAAATTTCAGAATGATTCTTGTTTCCAAAACTTGAATCGGTTCATTTTCTGATCAGTGGCTATCAGTCGCATCAGTCAAATCAGTGTCCCATGCAATTAAAATCTCGCGTCGCTCACGTTACCAAGCAGGGGCTTGGTAACGAGGAGTTCTACCCATGCTGCGGGTGCGTACGTCCAGCGCCGGCGACGGCGATTTTGTTGATCGCGTTGAGGAACGCCTTGGCGCTCGCTTCGACGCTGTCGGTCGAGACTCCGCGGCCGCGATAGGTTGTGCCCGCGTGTTCGACTTCGACGTTGACTTCGCCTTGCGCGTCTTTGCCGACAGTTACCGAATGGACGCGAAATTCGCGGCACACGACATTCACGCCGGTGAGCCGTTCGATGGCCAAAAAGATCGCATCGACCGGCCCATCGCCGCATTCCATCGACTCGCCGAATTCCTGCACGCCGTGCTTGAGCCGGAGCGTGACCCGCGGCGTTTCATTATTGCCGCACTCGATATGGTACGAGGTGAGCGTCCATTGCTCGCTCTCGTCCATGAACTGCTGCTCGCACAGCGCGGCGATGTCGCCGTCGTAGATTTCCTTCTTGCGATCGGCCAAGGTCTTGAACGCCTCGAACACGGTTTGCAATTGCTCGGCCGTGAGATGGTAGCCCAGCGCCTTGGCTCGATCGGCGAGCGCCGCGCGGCCGCTGTGCTTGCCAAGAACGAGATCCGTCTTCGCAAACCCAACATCCTCGGGCCGCATGATTTCGTACGTCCGCGGTTCCTTGAGCATGCCGTCTTGATGGATGCCCGCCTCGTGGGCGAACGCATTCCGGCCGACGATTGCCTTGTTGCGCTGGACCTGCAACCCGGTGATGCTCGAAACCAAGCGGCTCGTCGGGACCAGGCGCGGCGTTTGAATACGCGTGCCGGCCTTGTAATAATCTTGCCGTGTGCGGAGAGCCATTACAACTTCTTCGAGCGAGCAATTGCCGGCACGTTCCCCGATCCCGTTGATCGTGCATTCGACCTGCCCTGCCCCGGCTTCAATGCCGGCCAAGCTATTCGCGACGGCCAAACCGAGATCATTGTGACAGTGGACGCTAATCACGGCCTTGTTGATATTCGGCACGCGATTGATCAACGACGTAATCACATGGTGGTAGTGCGAAGGTGTCGCGTACCCGACGGTGTCGGGGATGTTGACCGTCGTCGCGCCGGCGGTAATCGCCGCTTCGACCACTTTGCAAAGGAAATCGAGCTCCGTGCGAACCGCATCCTCGGGCGAGAACTCGACGTCGTCACAGTAATTTGCCGCGCGCTGCACGCCAGCGATCGCGCGGGCGATGATTTCATCCTGCGTCATCTTGAGCTTGAACTCGCGATGGATCGCACTGGTTGCCAAGAAGACGTGAATCCGCGGATTCGGCGCGGTCTTGAGCGCTTCCCACGCGCGGTCGATGTCGCCTTCGTTGCAGCGAGCGAGGCCGCAGATCGTCGCGCCGCGAATGTTGGTCGCGATCTCCGAGACCGATTCGAAGTCGCCGTTGCTCGCGATCGGGAAGCCGGCTTCGATGATGTCCACGCCGAGGTCGACCAGGGCCTGCGCGATCTCCAGTTTTTCGGCCAGGTTCATGCTCGCACCCGGCGATTGCTCGCCGTCACGAAGCGTGGTGTCGAAAATCCGAATCGGCCGCGGGCCAGCAATGGTCGTCGTGTTGGACATGGGGGAGAAGAAGGAAGAAGTTAGGAGTTAGAAGGAAGAAGTAAAAGTCAGATTCTATCTAGCGGATCGAACTTCAGGAAAAACTGTTTCAGCGCCAACTCAAGCCTCGTGATGCGCCAGCATCGCGCCGGGATCTTCGCTCGTTTTCGTGTGGGCTGAAGCCCACACTACGAAAAAACCCCGCGGCTCCAGAGCGGAGCCGCGGGGTTGTTGTTCACATCGGAAGCAAACGAACCAGTCGCCGGGGCTCCATTAGCCGGGAAGTAGCAGGGGCAACAGCAGCAGGTTCAAAGCCATCGTTCGTAAATCCTCAAGAAAAATCAGAAGCCGCCGGCACCGATCGCGCTGACTGGCTCCCTTAAGAGTATTGATATCCAGGAAAGGTTCGCGGGTCAAGGCGGCTGCACCGCGGGATTGGGGGTTCGGGGTTGGGGATTGGGGCAATAATTCGCTATGACGCAAGCGGATGGGCACGAGAATGCCCCCCCCCCCGCTTGCGTCATAGCGATTGAGACTTTGGAGAAATAAAAAGCGTCACTCTCCCGAGAATTTGACCAAGAGTTGTGCAGACTCCGTGCGCCCGTTCCTGCCTGCAAATGCGGCTTGCCTGTATTGTCTGCCCGGTTGTGATTTCCCTGAAGAACAAACCGGGTGACTTACGTCACCCGCTCTGTGTCTGGAATTGACTGCGCCCGCCGGGATCAGTTGGAAGGTCCGCCCGTCGAAGCCGGCAGCAGCGTAGGTCAGGCTTTCAGCCTGACGAGGTCACACCGGCTATGCGGTCAGGCTCGAAAGCCTGACCTACGAAGCGGTCAAATCTGATAATCGTATTCGCTGCGAAACACCGCTTCTTGCCCCTTGATCTGCAAGCGCGGTTTTTCCATCACGACAGTGCTGTGCGCTTCGACGGTGCGGGTCAACCAGACACTCGACCCGATGACCGAATGCGCGCCGACCACCGTGCGGCCGCCGAGGACCGTCGCGTTGGCGTAGATCACGACGTGGTCTTCGATCGTCGGGTGGCGCTTTGTGCCGCGGACGAGATTGCCATCGCCATCGGTGGCGAAGCTCAGCGCGCCGAGCGTCACGCCTTGATAGATCTTGACGTGGTTGCCGATCTCGCACGTCTCGCCGATGACGACGCCCGTGCCGTGATCGATAAAGAAATGCGACCCGATCGTCGCACCCGGGTGGATGTCGATCCCCGTGCGTGAGTGGGCCCATTCGCTAATCATCCGCGGGATGAACGGAATCGCCAGCCGCTGTAGCACGTTGGCCAGGCGATAGATCGTCACTGCTTCGAGCCCCGGGTAACAGAACGTAATCTCATCGGGGTTCTTCACCGCGGGATCGCCGGCGTAGGCCGCTTCGACATCGAGCGCGAGCGCGTGGCGAATCCGGGGTAGTTCTTCCAGGAATTGCACCGCCTTGGCTTGGCCGAGCGCTTCGAAGTCCTGCGCGCTGTCGCACATCTTGGTCGCGCCGGCATCGTGCCGCAGCGCGCGGCCGATCTGCTGCGTGAGCTTGTCGTGCAGCCCATCGATCAGATCGCCGACATGGTACAGCACATTGCCCAGGTGCAACCCTTCACGGCGGCGAAAGCCGGGGTAGAGAATCTCCTTGAGGTCCTCGCAGCAACTGATGATCACGTCGTAGTTCGGCAGCGGGCAATGGCCGAGGTGATGAATGTGCTGCTCGGTGGCATACGTCTTGACGATCTCTTGCGTCAAGGTCGGCAGCATTTCTTTCAGGCGCGGATCAGTGGCCATGGGTGAATTTCCGTGAGCGTATGGATGCAGCGACGAAGGGGCCGAAGTTCCCCTCAAAATCGTTAGCTCTGGAATAGTTTCGGCCAACGCGGCGGACGGGGTTCACCTTAAACAAGAGAAACACCCTGCCAGCAAGGTTCAAGTTTGCCCAGGCGTTAGAGTTTAACATCGTAGGTCAGGCTTTCCAGCCTGACGGTGCGGAGGCGCGACTCTCCAATACGGCACGGCCGAAGCGGAGGATCGACGTCTTGCGGGGCTTTTTGGCAATCGAGAGCCGAACGGTGTCAGGCTGGAAAGCCTAACCTACGACGCTGACGGCATCTCATTGCGTAAACACGCCAGGGCGATGCGAATCTGGTCGAACGTGATTGCCCCTTGAAACTCGTTGTGGATCGGACTGAGCTTGTCGGTGCCGAGCCGCTGCGCGGCTTCGCGAATCTGCTCGAAGATCGCTGGCTCCATCCAAACGCTCGCATCGGTGATGCCGTGCGCGAGAATAAATTCGCAAAGATAGTTCTGTGTCGTCGAGGTTGCGCGGTTGATGATGCCGGCGACTTCTTCGAGCGTTTTGTTCTGCTCGAAGAGTTTCCACGCTTGCTGCTTCGCCATGCTCCCGCCTTGCGGCGTGGGCGGCGGCGCGGCTGATTCGAGGACAACGTCGCCTGCCTTGACATTTGCATCGAGCCGGTTGTCGTCGCAGTAGCGTTTGATGAGCTTCTTGAGCGGCGCGCCGTATTCAATCAGCTTCTTTTCGCCGAGGCCCGAGATCTGCGCCAGGTTCTCCATCGCCGTCGGCCGCCAGCGGGCCAAATCACGCAGCGTCGCATCGCTGAAGATCACAAACGGCGGCAGACATTTTTCATCGGCGACACCCTTGCGCCATTGCCGCAGTTCCTCGAAGAGCCCGCGATCGACACCGGTCCACGACGCCACGGCCGCGGCCGATGCCTTGCGCTGTTTCGCCGCCTTGAGTAGTTTCGGCGTGAGCTCGCCGCGCAGGATTTTGCGTCCTGTCGGGGTGATCTGCAACACGCCGTATTCACCGTCTTTACGCAAATGCCCCTGCCCGACGAGTTGTTCGATCCAGTCGCGAATTTGCTTCTTGGGCTGATCCTTGAGCAAACCGTACGTGCTGAGTTTGTTGTGGCCCTTGTCGACGATACGTTCTTCGCTCGAACCGTGCAGCACGAGTGCCGTGTATTCCGCGCCGTACATTTGCTCCAAGCGGATGACGCAAGAAAGAATTTTCTGCGCCAAGATCAGCGGGTCGCTGACCATTTCCAATTCCGAAAGACAGACATCGCAAGCTTGGCAACTTTCGGCGGTGTAGTCTTCGCCAAAATAATCCAAGATCGCCCGGCGGCGGCAATCCAGCGAGATGCAGAACCGTTCGATGCCGGCGAGCACGCGATTGGCGACCTCCAAAGCCGGCCCCGATAGCTCGCGTTGAAAATGCTTCCAGGTCGCGAAATCGCGCTGCGAGTAAAGCAGCGTACACTCCGACTCCAACCCATCGCGGCCGGCGCGGCCGGACTCTTGTTGATAATGCTCCAAGCCCTTCGGCGCGCCGGTGTGAATCACAAATCGGACATCGGACTTGTCGATGCCCATGCCAAACGCGACCGTCGCGACGATGATCTTGGCGCGGTCGGTGAGGAACGCTTCTTGGTTCTTGGTGCGATCCTGATCCGAGAGACCCGCATGATATGGCAGCGCCGAGTAGCCGGCTTGCTGCATCGTCGCGGTGAGCGAATCGACGTCGGCGCGGCGGATGCAGTAGATGATGCCGGACTTGTCGCGATGCCGCGCGAGGATCTCGCGCACCTGCGCCCATTGGTCGTGAATGCGTTGGACACGGTAGATCAAGTTCGGGCGGTCGAACGAACCGACGAGCAACTCCGGATCGTGCAGCTTCAGTTGCTTGGCGATGTCGAGTCGGACTTGTTCCGTGGCCGTGGCCGTGTAGGCATGGACGCCGACGTTGGGGAATTTTTCCTTGAGCGCATGCAGCATCCGGTATTCCGGCCGGAAGTCGTGCCCCCAATCGCTGATGCAATGCGCTTCGTCGATCGCGATCAGGGAGATATCGAGGCTCTGCAGGAACTCGAGCGTCCGCTCGGTCATCAGCTTTTCGGGCGAAAGGTACAGCAGTTTCAACTGACCATTCTTGACCGCAGCGGCGATTTCACGCCGCTCGCTCGCGGTCTGCGTGCTATTCACGCAAGCGGCCGGCGCTCCGGCCAAACGCAGCGCATCGACTTGGTCCTTCATCAGCGCGATCAACGGCGAGACCACCAAGGCGATGCCCGGCATGTGCAGCGCCGGCGCTTGGAAGCAGAGCGACTTTCCGCCGCCGGTCGGCATCACGACAACCGAATCGCGGCCCGCGACGACCGCGCGCATCGCTTCGGCCTGCAACGGTCGAAACGACTCGTAGCCCCAGTATTTGTGCAGGATGGGAAGCAGTTCTTCCATGAAGCAGTGCGTAGTAAATTGACAACCAAAGCCAAGGGATTTACTCCCTTGGAGTTTTACTTCAACTCAACCAGTTCGATCTTGCGAAAGTTTGCCGTCCCGCCGTGGTTTTGCAAGGCGATGTAGCCGCACGATTCGCGTTTGGCGAGCGCCGGAATACTGCTGTAATCAAAATCTTGAACCAGTTTGCCGTTGAGCTTCGCTTTCACAGTCGTTCCTCGACATTCCAGTTCGAGTGCGTTCCATTCGCCAAGTTTCAAACCCGCGTTTTCTTTCGGCTCGAGCTGATTGTAGATCGCGCCGGTGCCCGTCTTGCTCGCGGGCTGATCGGCGTCGTCCATGATTTGAAACTCGAAGCCTGTGTTCGAGGGCAACGTGTTTGGGTTCAACGTGGTGTAAGGCATCGCCGCGCGGAAGCAGATGCCGCTGTTGCATTTCTTGCTGACCATTCGATATTCGAGCGTCAGGACAAAGTCACACAGCTTCTTGTCGTAGCGCAAGAACCCGCAGTTCCCGGTCGAGCCATCGCAATGGACGAGGCCGTCCTTGACGCTCCAGGTCGTTGTGTTGGGGTGCTTCTTCTTGTAGAAGTCGTGCTGCTCTTCGACCCAGCCGCTGAGATCGCTGGCGAGCAGTGCCTGGGGTTTGTCGTCGGCGACAGCTTCGCCGCTTCGCCCCACCGCCGACTGGGCGAAGACAGCAAATACGATTAAACGAAAAAAGTTGGGCATTATGCGATTCAGCGATTTTGGGTGGCTCATCCAAGGACTCACGTCCTTGGCTACGGAAGTCCCATGTCACTGTACAAGATTGCAGTGCGAGAAACCAGTTTCCCGCGAGCGGTTGACGTAAGTCACCCGGTTCTGCAAGGTAGCACTTTTGAATCAACGAAATTGGGCAGTTGATGCTTTCCGCTCGCGGAAAATGCCGTGAACCAGAGCGACTCGTCCGGGGTCTTGTAATTCGATCCCCAAGGTGAATAATAGAGAACTTCCCCGCGAGGAAAATCTTGCGGGAAACCCGAGCCGAAGTGGCGGAATGGCAGACGCGATAGACTCAAAATCTATTATCCTCACGGGTGTGTGGGTTCGACTCCCACCTTCGGCACTGGCAGTGATGAGCGAAACGAAAAATCTTTACGCCTGCTGGCAACGCGCCGCACGCGGGGATTTTTCAAAATTGACCATAGACTAGAAATCTATCGTCAGGTTTCGAACGCTCAAAAACTGCCCTCGGACAACGGGTCCGATTGTGCCGTCCCCGGGTCGCGCCCGGGATTAGCTCGACTAACAAGTCCTGACTTCTTGGTACCGGCACAGTCGGCCCCGTTTTACTTTTCAACAGAGGGCAAGCCATGTCGGACACGCGCTTTGATCTCTCTCGGCCGCCGACCATCGCCAGCTACTTGGTCGGAATCTTCAATCGACTCAAGAACTACGCCCGCTGGTCGTGGGAATGGTACAAGCTCCATCCGTACCGCAACACGCTAGTCTTGGTGTTGCTGCTGATCATCTTTGCCCGCGGCGGCCAACCCGAGGCTGCGCAACCTATAACGCAAGTTGAAGAGAAAAGCAAAAGCCGGGATACTGCAAGCGTCCCGGCACTGCCCAAAGAGTCGCTCATCAATTCGAGCAAAGCGAAGTTCGCCGACTTGCCGTACTCTGGTTTCATCACGGAGAAAGGGAATCAGTCATACGTTGTGTTGGTGCCCACCGAGTACAATGATTTTTCTTATGTCGAACGCCTTTCGATGCAGGTTGCAATTGAAAAATCAGCGAGGCAGAACGGCATTGTCGGTGACATTGGCTTGATGTGGCTGGATAACCAAGGCCGTACGCATTTGCTATCACCGCACGCTCTCGGTGATCGTCTGATGGATCAAGACGGCCACGTGCACGAAGGGACCAAGGCAAAATCGAACAAGTCGTTCAACTTGAGCGAGTACCCTTCTCAGGATGAAATCGACGAGATTCACAAAAAACGCTTCAGCGGTGACATCTAAAAAAATAAATATCAACTTCTGTTGACAAGTCTGCCGGACTCGCTACATTCGCGAGTACCAAGAAAGTCTGGACTTGTCTCTCGCTCTCACAAATCATTCGCTTTTCTAACGCGGTGATCGTGGTCGCGGGTCTCAAGTCGCCGGTAATCTCCGGCACTTACAACCCAGCGACCAAACGCCTCCCTGCTCGACCTCGTGCGATTGCGCACGCCCCCGTCGGACAAGTCCTGCGCGTCTCTGGTCGGTCACCGCGATAGACGTCGTGCGGGCTCGCCGACGGAATTGCGTTGCAGCATGGAAGCCAGACGAACCTGCCCCTCGTCCCCTCCGTGCTGCCGCGCGTTCCGCCGGCGGGCCACGCGGCGCACCTCCACGAGCATGGACCGCCCGTCATCAATTTTCAAGAATTTGCGCTCGCATCGACGCTTGAAAATGCTTCGATGCGAATTAGCATTATTAGCAGGGGGGCCGCTCGAACGCCGCCTCGACGCCGGAGCATTCCAGTCCCACCGCTCGCCGCACGGGATCGCAACGGAGGCGCGTCGAGCGTCTCTGTTCCTGCACGAGGGCACGCCTGATGATCGCACCTGTCCGCACGCTGAGTTACATCTACGAGCAGCACTACTACCCCATCCGGCACAAGCACCGCTCGGAGGGGACCGCGGAATTCTATCGCGGCAAGATTCGCCAGTTCGAAGCCTTCCTGGGGACACCGCTCGACGTGCGCTACCTGCGCACCGAGCATATCGACGGTTACGTCGCCTCGCGCAAATGCCGCCCCTCGACGCTCAACGGCGATCTGCGGGTCTTGCGTTCGCTGTATCGCTTCTGCCGCAAACGCGGCTATCTCAAGAAACGCGTCCTGATCGAAATGCAGCCCGAGTCGCTGGACGATCCCGAATCGTGGTCGGCCGAGGAGCTGCGGGCGCTGCTCTACGAAGCGGGCCAACAACGCGGCCGCATCCTGGGCATCCCCGCCGGCCTCTGGTGGACGACGCTGCTGCTGGTCGTGCTCAACACGGGCTCGCGGATCAGCGCGATCATGCGTTTGCAGGTCGACGATTACGATCCAGTCTCTGGCATCTTGCGGCGGCGGAGCAAAACGCAAAAGCAACGCCAGACGCAAAGCGACGAGCTGGCCCCGGTCGTGCGCAATTGCGTCGAGCAGTTGATTCTCTGGGCCCCGGAGCGCAAGACGCTCTTTGCCTGGCCCTACGATCGCGAGCGGGCGCGGCAGCGGAAATCGTATCAGTGGCAAACGCTGCGGCGGCATTACAAGAAAATCTTGCAGCGGGCCGAGCTGACCGTCACGCGCAAGGACAAGTTTCACAAGATCCGCCGCAGCTCGGCGACGTTCGTCACCGCGTCGAGCGATGTCGCCACGGCGCAGCAGTTTCTCGGCCACTCGTCGGCCAAGGTGACGCAGGCCTACATCGATCGCCGCAAGATCGCCCAGACGTCGATCAATCAATTCATCCCGTGGGAAACGCTGTTTCCCACGAAGCGGATCGAACCGCTGCCAACCGCTGGGTGACACTAGCGAGCCATGCTTGTCGCATGGGACTTGATGAGCCGAGCCGCGCGAAATTGCCCCTTCGCGCGTGCTCGGCTTTTTCGTGCGCGAATATCGGAAAGGATGCCCCCTGATGCCACGTTCCAAAAACACCGCCGCCGCTCCTGCCGCGGCCAAGAAGACCCGCGGCCCGAAACCGTTCACGCAGCCCAAGCCCGCACGGCTGACGCCCGACAAGCCCAAGGAACCGCACAAGTACGCG
>JBGSSS010000098.1:0-5586 GCA_041736895.1 Pirellulales bacterium | reverse complement strand
GCTGTTGCCGCTGCTCGAAGCACCGAAACTCGAAACGCGCTACGGCGCGTGCCAGGCACTCGCCGCACTCCGTGGACGCGCCGCTCCGGCCGTCGCAGCGCTGCAAAAATGTCTGACGCACGAAGATCTTTGGCTGCGCATCAAAGCGGCCGAAGCGCTCAGTCGGATCGGCAAACCGGCCACGCCCGCCGTGCCGCAATTGCTCGAATTGCTCGCCAAGTCCGATCCGGTCAAAGACCCGCGCAACATGCAGCAGCGTTACTTGTCTTACGCGCTGTTCAATAGCGGCGGGCTGCTCAGCCGCTCGCTCGACGGCGTGGATCGCGAGCAACTGTACAAAGCCGTCCGCGCTGGCTTGCAAAACCAGGACGGCCGAGCGCGCGGCAGCCTCGGCTCGGTCTATCGCCATCTCACCGTCGAGGAATTGCAGCCGCTGTTACCCGCCATTTACCAGGCGGTCGTCGAACCGGCGCCTAGCGGCGAGATGTTTGCCGACGAGATTCGCGTCGAGGGGCTACGGCTGTTGGCCAAGCATCGAGTTGCCGAAGGAATCGAGGCCTGCGTGCGCTATACGCGCGAACAAAATCCTTGGTCGAGCGAGAACCGCACGCCCGAGCTGATGAAAATCTTGCTCAGCTATGGAACCCATGCCCAGCCGACGATACCCGAACTGACCAAAATCGCCGACTACTTTGCCAAGGATGAACCAGACTTTCCGAGGAACTTGATGCGCGTCAAAGCCCAATCCGTCCGCGACACGATCCAAGCGATCGAAGCGGCGACGGAGACCCCGGAGTTGAAACGGCTGAAATAGAAGGTTGAAGAACAAACGTTTGGCCTGCGTCGATCCGGCGCGAAGGTAGCTTGAATTTTTCCCCAACCTCCCCCGAGCAACTGGCCTTTTCTGCTCCTAGACAGTGAACTTTGTCGCGAAGCATCCTGAGCCTGCGGACAGAAGTCCATGAATGGTGATTTGCCTGATCCGAGATGTTTGCCGCAGATCATCAAGAGATTAGCGTTTGATGAGTTTTGTGTGTGCCGCTGGAATACTGCCCTCCTTATCTTGTTGCCAAGCTTGCTTGCGATATGATCCACGCCATTCTGGCGGGTTGATCTTTTTCTCAGGCGAACAGCATCACATGGAAGTCCGTCCTCTTTGGCGCATTGTTTCAGGATTTTTCGCGGCCTCCAATAAACGGCAAAGCAGCAGAAAGCAAACGTTGGCGCGGCACGGCTTTGAGGCCCTCGAAGTTCGCTCGCTCATGGCCGTGGATCCGTTCACAATCGCCGTGCTCCCCGATACGCAATATTACGCCCAAAGCTATCCCCAAATTCTCGACGCGCAAGTCAAATACATCCTCGACCAGCGGGTCAACGAGAATATCGCTTTTGTGACGCAGCTTGGGGACATCGTGCAAAGCGGCGAAAGCGGCTCGACCCGCAATGCCGTGCAATGGCAGCGTGTGGACGCGGCGTTTGATAAGTTGGACGGCAACTTGACCACCAAACCCGACGGGATACTGCCCTATTCGGTCGCGCTGGGCAACCACGATTACGCCGTCATCAGCGACAAGACCAGCGGCACCGGACGCTATGAACAGTACTTTGGTCCCGATCGCTACGAAGGCCGCAGTTGGTTTCTCGAAGACTCAGGAAAGCCAGGGGACCAAGCCCAAATCTTCGCCGCCGGCGGGTATCGCTTTCTGCATATCACGCTGCAATTCGAACCGACGGACAGCGATCTCGCTTGGGCTCAGCGCGTCATCGACCGCAATCCGGGATTGCCCACGATCATTACCACTCATTCGTACCTGAACCCAGGAGCCAAGAAGCGGCAAGCGACGCTGCAAGGTCACAGCGGTTCAACACCCAACGAGGGGAACACGGGCGAGCAAGTCTTTCAAAAATTGATCGCCACGAACAACCAGATCTTCCTGGTCATGAACGGCCACTTCACCGGCGAGTATCATCAGACGTCGACGAACAACTTTGGCAATCCCGTCTTTGAAATGGTTGCCGATTACCAAGGCCGCACCAACGGCGGCGATGGCTGGCTGCGGCTGCTCGAGATCAACCCGGCGCTGAACAAAATCAGCGTCGAGACTTACTCCCCGACGCTCAAGAAATACGAAACCGACAGCAACAGCAAGTTTAGCCTCAACCTGAACTTCGCCGCGCGCTTTGGCAATCCGTTGCCCGAGGGCTCTCAAGTTTCGTATTTCCAAGATGGCCGAGTCAGCGGCAATAGCGTCTACCAAGGGACGGTCGATACGCAACTCAAGCAAAATGCTCCCAATACGAGCTACAGCACGAGCACCTCGACCTTGCTGGTCGATGCGCTCAGCACGGGCGAGAAAAACGTCAGCCAGGTATTGCTCAAATTCAACTCAATCATCGGCAGCAGCGCGGGTCAGATTCCGGCCGGCGCCAAGATTCTCAATGCGAAACTGATCGTCAACACGACCAACCCCGGTGCTGGTGCGGAACTGCATCGGATGTTGAAGCAGTGGAGCGCGACCAACACTTGGAACTCTTGGGGCAGCGGCATTCAAACCAATAACGTCGAAGCCCGCAGCACCTTCTCCGCGCAAGCCGGTCTCTCGACCAGGGATCCGATCATCCCCGTCACGAGCGAATTGACGATCAACGTGACCGAGGATCTGCAAAGCTGGGCCAATGGCACGGCCAATTACGGCTGGGTGATGACGCCGTGGGCGGGCGGCACGAACGGCTGGGCCTTCTCGCCGAGCGAAGCGGCCTATGACCTGCGGCCCGCGCTGCAAGTCGAATGGGTCCTGCCCGGCAAGTCGGTCAGCACGTTCCAAGAAGGGACCGCTGGCTACACGGGCACCGACGACACGATGATCCGCGCCGCGACGCCAACCACGAAGCGCGATCAAACAACGACCCTCTGGGTCGATGGACCCGAGGACAACGGCACCACGCAGGCGCTGCTGCGGTTCGCCAACTTGTTCGGCACGGGTTCGGGCAAAATTCCGGCCGGAGCGGTGATCGAATCAGCGCGGTTGTATGTCACCACGCCGGCGGCGGTCGAACATGCGGCTGGCGGAGGCGCGAAACTGAATCGCCTCTTGCAGCCGTGGAGCGAAACCGCGACCTGGGCGGCGAACTTTGGCGGCAATGGCATTCAACTCAACAACACCGAAGCCCGCAGCATCGTCGAACGCAACACGGGCTCCGTGCAAACCGGGAACTACGGATTTGATGTGACCGAAAGTTTGAAGGCGTGGCAAAGCGGCACCGCCAACAATGGCTGGGTGCTGACGGCCAACAATAGCAACGGCTGGGCATTTAACTCGTCGGAGTATCAAGCCCGCGAGGAACGGCCGAAGCTGGTCGTGGTTTGGAGCCTGCCGACGACGATCCTAAAATCAGCCAACACGTTGGCCGCCGCTCCGGCCCCGACAAACAATCTCGCGCTCTTGAATGCCGGCGTCGCGCCGACATTGGCGTCGAAAACCACGGCCCCGCTGACAACGATGAGCTCGGCGAGTGTCACCACTAAAACGGCCGCCGTACAAAAAACGGTCCTTCCCACGGCCACCGTTTCGCTCCCTGCTCCCACAGCAGCCACCATTTGGGCGACTTGGCCAACGGAACTGAAAGACGAGACCGAATTGTTTGATGAGAAGCTCTCGTTGCTCGTTCAATAAAGTAGAACGAGACCATTGTCGCGTGCGTGAAAAAAAGAAGTTCGTGACTAGCGTGCCATGCCCCGGCGCATCCTGTCCCATGCCCACGCAGCACGAAGCTCGAGAATTATTATGGAGTAGCCCGCGGCGTAAGCAAGAGAGTAAAAAATTGCGGGCACTCCCTTGCTTACGCGTTGGTCTACGAAAATGCCAACAGTTGTGGGATAGGCCGTTAATTGCGAATAGCAGCGAGAAAACCCTGAGCCGCACGACGTAAGTTTCCGGATAAAGAGAGCAGAGCCTCCATCAAGACCAAAGCCCCGGGGTTTACCCCCTGGGAGCATCTCATCGCGAAAGCCGCATCGACGTGGATTCGTTCGCGCGATTTGGCCGTCGAACGCGCCAGAAGGTACAATCTAGGAAAGGAGGGAAACCCTATGTCGACCATCTTGCCAGAAACCAACGCGTCCGCGTTTGCAGTGCCGTTTACTCCGGGACTGCCCGCGGACTTTGGCCAGTCGCCGCTGCGCTTGAAGTCGCCGCTCTTCAAAAACTGGAGTCCCGACGAATTTCTTGAATTCTCATGCAGCAATCCAAACCTTCGACTCGAACGCAGCGCTAACGGAGATCTTGTCGTCATGGCACCTGCCGGAATTGAGTCGAGCGATTGGAACTTAAAGATCATCATTCAGTTGCATAACTGGGCGATGAAAGACGGCACGGGCAAAGTTTTCGAATCCTCCGCAGGCTTCACCTTGCCCAACGGCGCGATCCTTTCTCCCGACGCCAGTTGGATCGAGTTGGCGAAATGGAATCGCTTGACCAAAGCTGAAAAAAGAAAGTTCGGCCCGTTCTGCCCGGACTTTGTGCTCGAACTGCGTTCGCCCAGCGATCGTTTGGTGGAACTCCAAGACAAGCTCCAGGAGTTCATGACCAACGGCACTCGCCTCGGCTGGCTGATCGATCCCTACACGAAAACCGTGCACATCTATCGGCCGCAACAGGCACCCGAAATCCTCACGCAGCCAGCGAGCGTTAGCGGGGAAGCCGTGTTGCCGGGTTTTGAGTTGGATCTGCGAGAGATTTTCGGCGAAGGAAAGTAGCGGGGGTTTTAACCCCCGCGTCAAAAGAGTCCGACCTGACGCTGGTTCCAATGCTCGGACGGCCATTTCTCATCGGGCTTGGCCAAGTCGAAATCCGCCGGCGCGATGGCGTTGAGAAAATCGCTGTACTCGGAGTAAAAACGGACCTGCGGCGCGCGTTGGAGCCAGGCTTCGATCAGCGGCTTCTGCGTTTCCAGGAAATAGACCTTTTCGTTTTTGCTGCGCACGATCCAATCGAACTTCGATGGATGCGCCCAATTCTCGCCACCCGTGTTGATGCAGAAATGAACCTGTTTCAAGTGCGGCAAGCGTTGCAGCGCGCGATCCGCCTCGGGGCCGTATTGATGGACGTGCAGCGCCAGCGCTTCGAGCTGCGGTGCCGCGGCGGCGACTTGCTCCCAATCGATCTCGCACCCGCGGCCATGCCAATTCAAATCCAAATGCCGCAAGTTCGGCAGCGCTCCGGCTTCCCCGCTGACGCGGAGCAGGTTGTCGTCGTTGAGGATCAACGTCTCGAGCGCCGGCAGCGCGCCCCAGCCGTCACGCGTCAGCTTGAAATCGTCCGGCGCGCAGCCGGTGATGTCGAGCACGCGCAAGCGCGGAAGTTTCAATCGCACGAGCTCATCGCACGACGCGCCGGTAAAGCGCAGCCGCAAGACTTCCAAGTGCGGCAATTGTTCCAAGAACGCCAACCCGCCGGCGGGAATTTTGCAGCCGGTCAAATCGAGGATGCGCAACTGCTGCAGCGCGCCGAGTTCTTGCAATTCTGTTGATTCAACGTCGAAGTTATGCAATTGCAGCCGTTCGAGCGCCGTGCATTGCCGCAGCTT